>CALWLO010000035.1 GCA_944381545.1 uncultured Acetatifactor sp.
CAGTGTAACTGAAGCTGTAGAGGCTGGCGTAAAATCTAATGATATTTGTGTCAGTTAATTTTTATTCGATGTACTAGAGGCAGATTCATCTTGAGAATATTCATGTAATCCGCTTCCGGAGTCATAACATATATATCCCAAGTGCTCCCGTACATGTCCATTGTTTTATGTACACCCGCCCTGCGGGCAGTTTCCACATCCATGCGTTCAAAGGACACCTGTAAACCTCCCCTTCCGTCATTGGAAAACAGAATCCTGTCTCCCTCACAGATATAGACGACCGCCGAATATCTGGCGTTTATAATCTTTCCGGCTATATTGCTGTAATTAATGTCTACTTTGAGAACGCTCTTTTCATACCCCTTATGATAATAATCCATAAATCGAACCAGAGATATCACCCTCTGTCTTAAAAATCCCTTGTCGGTATAATCAGAAAACACCATAATCTCTCGCTCACACTTTCTAAGCTCCTCATACCACTGCATATTCTCCACTTCACTGAGCCGTCTGAAATACCCTCCGTTTATAATGCTGGAGTTATCTCCATAGATGACGGCATTATAACGACCGCTGCTGACACTCACCGTATACAGGGAATCCTTGATAAACTGGAGATATTGATTATAATAGTCCAAAGGAGAGTCGAACGAAGATTTGATAAACTCATTGACATAACGGTTGCTGTAAATATTCTGCATCATTCTTGCCGCATTATCCACAGAGTCATTTATCGTATATTTTACCGAATCGGCAATATTATTCATCTCCTGAAAGGTCTCTTTCCTGTCCGCATCCACGATTAGACTCCAGATCACACTGTCTGTCACCAACAGGGGCAGTAGCACACAGAAAATCTGCATGATCATAAGCTTTCTTCCCAAACTGAGATGATTTAGTTTTTCTATCAAAAGATCTGTGACCTTCATTTTATCTCCCCGCCTACCGCAGGAAACACCTGCGATACTGTTCAAGCAAAAAATGCTTCACCGCTTATCAGTATACAGCATTGTCGTTAATTTATCAATTATTACCGTTACAGTTCACACATCATCCAGAACGTACATATTTATGCCTGCGAAAGACATTGCCAACCTCTTTGCCCTGTGATATAATCACATTGTTTACCTAAAACACTTTATCAATAATGAGAGGAGATAATTATGAAAAAGAAAATTTTAGCAATTACCCTGTCAGCAATGCTGACTCTCAGTCTGGCTGCCTGCGGCGATGCGGAGGTATCCGGTTCCGCAGACCCCAGCAACGCTACAGAGTCCACTGCGGAATCTTCTTCTGCAGACTCTTCCGAAGTATCCGGCGAGGATGCTTCCACAGAGGAATCCTCCGGCGAAGAGGTTCCTGAAGAGGAAAACGATTCTGCCCTTGCAGACTGGTTCAACAGCGATGACCGCACTGCCTTGGAGGATCAGATCAACGGTATGTTTGCCAGCTCCGGTATGAGCTTTTTCCTGGAGATAGAGGAGCCCGGCACCATTATCTACAATTATCAGTATACGGAGCCTCTGGACATGGACGGAGTAACCAGCCAGGATTTAACGGATTATTTTCATTCGAGCCTGGATGCGCAGTACGAAACCTTCGTACAGGAAATCCAGAATTTCCAGACTGCCTATGATATGCCTCTGACCACGCTCCGGGTTAATTACCTGAACTCTGACGGCTCCGCACTCTATTCTCAGGACTTCACTGAGGATTATGTGCCTGCTTCCACAGAAGCGGAAGACGGTGCTGCTGATCCCTCTGTAGCAGGAGAATCCGGTACACAGGCATATGATTCCCTGGAGGCCTGGATGAGCAGCGACGATAAGGATACCATCGAGTCCCTCGTCAACACCCAGCTGGAATCCTCCGGCCTTACCATGGCGCTTTACGCTGAGGGCAATGTATTGGTTATGGAATATACCTATGCAGAGGATATGGATCTGAGCGGATACAGCCAGGAAGAGGTTGACTCCATCTTTAATGAGCAGATCGCTCCTACTTTTCTCTCCACCGGAGAGCAAATGTTTGATTCCTTTGAATCGGAATACGGTCTGGTACTGGAAGACTTCAAGGTAGTCTTCCTCAATGCAGACGGCAGTCAGATTTATTCCCGTTACAGCAGCGATCTGTAATATCCCGCATGAAATACATGCATAAGATTTGAGCTGATAGGAAAGTCTTCAAGGCACCGCCCTACAGAATGGAGCGGTGCCTTTTGTATCTGCGCATATAAAAAAGGATGGGAGAAGAATGTATGAAAAAGTGTTTTATTTTAATGAGTTGTTTAATATTATTTGTGATGTTTTTTTAGCTCGTAATAATAGTACAGAAAATGCACAATCAAAAATGGCAAAAAATCTAGAAGAAACTAAACAGTTGGAACTCGACTTACTACCGGTCGAAAATCATGAAATGCAAGCATTAGTCGAAGAAGCGATAAAAGAAGAGCAAGAAAATCCAGAAATAGTTTTATCTGAAGGCTTTGTAAGAATTTTTAAAAGTGAGCGATATAATAGAGTGCTTGAGATTGGCAATCCTGCCATGAAGCCACTTTATTGGATTATCTATAAAAGTCCAAATGCTGGTATGTATGAATGCATATGTGCAATGGCCTTGTACGAGTTGTCTGGATATGATTTTTTAAATGAAGATGGTTCGCTTTCATGGACAAATTCAAAAGAGTTTGTTGAGAGATTTAACGAAAAAATATTAACTGAGCGAAAATGACAACTTCTGAAAATGGGGTAGTTTCTACTGCGTAACAGGAAGAAAAAAGACGGGCAAAAAGCAATCGCTTCTCACTCGTCTTTCTTCGCACCCTGCATGGTAGCTACCATTAGGCCTGCTCCTTTTGTAATTTCATATGCTTCTATGTTACAAAAACACTTACAAGGAAGCCGCCTCGTCTACGATCTTCTTCAACGCAGCCAGCGCCTCGTCGGGCAGCTTGTCATAGCCTTCCTTCTTGGTTGCAAAGCCTTCTACGGCATCTACACGGTTCTGCATAGCAGCCTGAAGCGCCTTGACATATTCCTTGTCGGTCAGATCCGGCTTAAATGCATCGCTGGTCTTACCGGCCCAGTCATACATGATCTCGATATCCTCGAAAGGCCCCCACTGCTCGAACTTTGCCTTGCCCTCAACGATGGTCTCCAGAATACCCAGGGTGTCCGCCGGCTTACACTTGGTGCCCATAAAGTCACCTGTATTTACGATGTAGCAGTCCACATTCTTCTCTTCTACCAGCTTCTTGAACTTCTCATAGTCATTAACCAGAGGGTAGGTTCTGAACGGGTTAGCATAGGGTACAATACGCAATGCGTTCATATCGGTACCTGCAGCCACGCGCTCTGCCGTAGAGGTCTTGGTTGCCAGAGTGGCGCCCATTACGGAAGCCAGAGCCGCACCCTTCAGCTTCACCACAGGAGGGATGGTAGGATCCTTCATGATCCAGAAGATTGCATTTACAGGTGCATCAATTTTATCCACGCGGTTAGGACTCCACAGCTTGGACTTAATCGCACGGCCGTTTCCGTTTCTGATATCCTCGGTTACCAGCTGGATCTTGCCGTCCTCATCCAGAGTTGCAGAGCAGTTCTGAGCAGTCAGCAGATACTGATTATCAGGGCAGCCTGTAGGATAGTCTGCAGTCTTATCAAAATAGGTGGGCTCCAGGGCAACGGAAGCACAGGTATCGGTATTGATGATGAAAGCATCGTCATGCAACACCTTGATACCACCAAATGCATCATACTTTCCGTTATGCTTTGCATGGGTCAGAGTGGACTTACCGGAGCCGGACAGTCCGTATACGGAAGCAACGAACTTCTTGCCTCCCTCTAAGCTGTACTCTTTCTGTCCGCCGTGGCAGGATGCATAGCCATTTCTGTTTGCCAGCGCCCATGCCATGGTCAGAGTACCCTTCTTATGCTCGCCGAAATACTTCATTCCCAGGATTGCCGCACAGTTCTCGTTCGTATCGAAATAGCACAGGGTCAGAGGATCGCTCAGGCAGCTGTAATCCACATCGGGAGCCTCCTGGGGGGTCCACTGAGGATTGGAAAAGATATAGATATCCGGCTCCTTGCCGTCGCCAATGGGCTTGGAGTTCTTATACATTTCTACATACTTATCAGACATGTACTGGAAATTCAGCATCCAGTTATACAGAATATTCTCCTCTCCTTCAGGGATCAGCAGATGTGCCTTAACCATGAACTCAGGATCCAGACCGATGAAGCACTCTGCATGATACAGGGTCATCCAGCGTGTTCTGTAGATGGCATCCATCACTACCTTGTCCAGCTTGGCAGCGTCCACACCGGGCTCGCCCTTGATCCGGCGGGCTGCTGCATAACGGCCGGTAACTGCACCGTCATTAAACAGCAGAACTTTGGTATCTTTCTCCAGGCCCTGCTCCTCTGCCCGGTAAACAGGCATATCGGTAACGATGGTTCCCGGTGAATTCTTCGCCAGCTCATATGCCTCTCTTACCGTATTCACCTTTACTACATTGTTGCCGTAAAAAGCAGCCTCAATGATAGAACGGGTCTTACTGAAGCCGGGCTTGCCAGCGCCGATTTCATTAATCGGATAATAAGCTTTTGTTGACATAGTGATACGTCCTCCTTGTGATGTATTTTTACCAGTTATCCCCTAAAAAGATTGACCAGTATAACCTCAACAGTCTTTAACATTATCTCAAACCTTCAGGTAAAAGTCAATAAAGCAGGAGAAAATTTAATACCGTTTTTATATTTTCTCAGTTTTTCCCATTTTCCATAATAACAGTGCTTTCCGCTCTCGTCTCCCGGCGCAGCCATTCGGCCTCCTGTGGGGTCAGATAAGGAGAAATTTTATCATATACCTGCTTCTGATATCCATATAACAGCATACGCTGCTCCTCAGTCAGATACTTCTCGTCAATGGCATCCATGTCAATGGGAACCCAAGTCAGGGTCTCAAAATGCATGAACTGTCCATATTCATTCTTTCTATCATTTTTGGCCACCATGACGTTCTCAATACGGATACCATGACTGTCCTGAATATATACACCGGGCTCGTTGGTAATGTCCATCGCATATTCTGGGGGCCGTCATGCCAGTTCAGAATATATCCCACGCCATGGCCTGTACCGCACTGATAATCCAAGCCGATATTCCACAGGCGCCCTCTGGCCAGAATATCCAGGTTCCGTCCGGTACAGCCGTAGAGCCATCTGGCCGCCGACAGCTGCAGCATTGCCCCTGCCACCAAAGTGTAATGCATCTTCTGTTCTTCTGTAACAGGCCCCAGCACAATGGTACGGGTCACATCCGTAGTACCGCCCAGATACTGTCCGCCGCTGTCCACCAACAGCATCCCCTCCGGCTTACATACCGCATAATTTTCCGGCGTAGGCTCATAATGCATCATGGCCGCATTGGGGCCATAGGCGGATATGGTAGGGAAGGACAGATCCAGGAACTCCGGGATAGCCCGGCGCAGCTGCTCCAGATAATCCGCTGCACTGATCTCCGTGATCTCCGTCCTGCCGATATTTGTTTTCACCCAGTAGATAAACTTTGTAAGGGCTACACTGTCCTTTAAATAAATCTTCTCCATATTGGCCAGCTCTTTCGGATTCTTGACGGCCTTTAGCAGTTCTGTGGGATTAGAAGCCTCCACCAGCTGCTGCTTCTCGCTGACGGCCTTATACAGCGCATAACTCACCTGTCTGCAATCCACCAGCACACTTCCCCCCTCCGGCAAAGCTTTCAGAAAGTCCACTATAGCCTCATAAGGATGGAGCTGTACCTGTTTCCGGGCCATATCCTCCCTGACCTCTGCGCTTAAGGCCTTCTCCTGAATAAACAGATGTGCCTCATCCTCTGTAATATAGGCATAGGACAGCGCCACCGGGTTGCATTCCACATCGCATCCCCGGATATTGAACAGCCACATCAGGTCATCCAGCTTGCTCAGCAGAAAGCTCTTTGCCCCCTCCTGCGCCAATTTCTTCCGCACATCCGCCAGCTTATCCTCCGTACTGCGTCCTGCCACCTCCACAGGCAGCACTTTCACCGGGCCTGCGGGCAAGGGGGGTCTGTCCTCCCAGATGCTTCCGGCTATATCCTGATCGTAAGCAAAACGAATCTCCTTTTCCTTCAGGGCTTTTTCATAACGCAGCCCTTCACTGGCGGGCACCACTCTGCCGTCAAACCCCAGGGTCTGTCCCTGCTGCAGCTCCTTTTTCAGAAATTCTTCAATGGTCGGTACGCCCTCCTGCAGCATCCGCATCAGTTCTACGGTGGTTCCTTCCAGTTCATGCTCTGCCTGGATAAAATACCGTCCGTCCGTCCACAGCGCCGCTCCGGACTGCCACACCACCAGAGTACCGTTGGAGCCCGTAAAACCGCAATAATGCTCCCGCACAGTAAAATAAGCATTCACATACTCTGAATTATGAAAGTCCGCCGTGGGGATCAGATAATAATCAATCCCCTCCTGCTGCAGCTTCTGCCGCAGCGCTTTAAGCCGCTCCTGAATCACTGAATTTTCCATATATGTTCTCCTCCTGTTTTTATTCCCGGCCTGTCGCCATAGCCCGCAGACCGCTGTCCCTTAGTCCTGCCCCTTTACCAGGCTGACTGCCCGGGAAGTACCGATCCGGTCACACCCCAGCCGGATAAAATCCTCCAGATCCTCCAGGGTGGATACGCCCCCTGCAGCCTTAATCTTCACATCCGGCCCGATATGCTTCCGAAACAGCTGCACGTCCTCCCGGGTGGCGCCACCGGTGCCAAAGCCAGTGGAGGTTTTAATATAATCTGCTCCGGCAGCGGTTACCGCCCTGCACATCGCCGCCTTCTCTTCCTCCGTCAGGTAACAGGCTTCAACAATAACCTTCAGGATATGTCCTTCGCAGGCCTCCTTTACCTGACGGATCTCCTCTTCTACCAGATCATAGCACCCATTTTTCACATCTGAGATATTGATGACCATATCCACCTCATCGCAGCCCTGGGCAATGGCTTGTCTTGTCTCACACACCTTAGCCGCTGTCACCTGATACCCCAGCGGGAAGCCGATGACTGTACAGATACGGATCTGATCCCCATAGGTTTCACGAACCCTCTTTACATAGCAGGGAGGGATGCACACGCTGGCCGTATGATAACGGATAGCCTCCTGACACAGGGTCTGAATATCCTCCCAGGTACAAAAAGCTTTCAGCTGGGTATGATCCACTTTGCTTAACATTGTCTGAATATCCATACTTACCAAACTTTCCTTTCCCATACATTGCGTATTTCCCGGCTGTCAAAGCTGCCGGTGCATATTCATGTCTATTTTACCTCTTCCTTCAGCAAAAATCCATACTTCCCATAAAAAATCTTCCTTTAAGAAGCATCTATGTCACCAGTAATTTTTCTCAATAAACAATGTATACGCATATTTATACAATTCTTATTTACTTATTTTTCGTAATTGTAAAAATATTCTAAAAAAACTTATTTTTTTCTTGCAATATATCCTTTCCTCATGGTAAAGTATAAGTATATTTCGTTATCTGTCATTTGCCGCTGAATTCATCTGAAGCCGTCAGGCAGTCTAATGACAGAAACATTTCTGCAGTAGGACGACATATCAAAAGCATTTCGTCCGTCTAAGAAAGGAGGATCCCCATGGATAACAACAGTTACTGCGAAATTACCCCTGAGATATTAAGACTTGCCGCTATGTCGGAAAAAGCCGGAATCATTGATACAGAGCTTTTTACAAAATATGAGGTCAAACGAGGATTGCGGGACTTAAACGGTAAAGGCGTACTGGCCGGACTGACGAATATTTCAGATGTTCGTGCGTCTGAAATCGTAGATGGCGTATCGGTTCCCGCTCATGGCCGCCTGTTCTACCGCGGCTACGATGTCAAGGATCTGGTGGGGGGCCTGCCGGAAGATCAGTCCTTTGGCTTTGAGGAGGCCACCTATCTGCTGCTGTTTGATAAGCTTCCGACCCATGATGAACTGGAGAGCTTTAAAAAGATGCTGGCGGGATATCGTACTCTGCCTACCAGTTTTGTAAGAGATATCATTATGAAAGCACCCAGCAAGGATATGATGAACACACTGGCCCGCAGCGTGCTGACCCTGTATTCCTATGACGAGAGGGCTGATGATACTTCTCTGCCCAATGTACTTCGCCAGTGCCTGCAGTTAATCAGTCTCTTCCCGCTGCTGAGTATCTACGGCTATCAGGCCTACAGCCACTATCACGATGGCAACAGCCTTTTTATTCACCAACCGGTAGCCGAGAAATCCACCGCAGAAAATATTTTACATATACTACGTCCTGACAGCTCCTATACGCCGCTGGAAGCCAAGATCCTGGATATTGCCCTGATTTTGCATATGGAGCACGGCGGCGGTAATAACTCCACCTTTACCACCCATGTGGTGACCTCCTCTCTGACCGACACCTATTCGGCTATTGCCGCTGCCATCGGTTCTTTGAAGGGGCCCCGTCACGGCGGTGCCAATATCAAGGTTGTAAGGATGTTCGAGGATATGAAGCAGGAGGTGAAGGACTGGGCTGACGAAGAGGAAGTAGGCAACTACCTTAAGCGCCTGCTCCATAAGGACGCCTTTGACCACGCCGGACTGATCTATGGCGTTGGCCATGCGGTATATTCCAAGTCCGATCCCCGCGCTGTTATCTTCAAGAGTTTCGTAGAAAAGCTGTCCCAGGAGAAAGGCCTTGAGAAAGAATTCGCCCTGTACTCCCTGGTGGAACGGCTGGCGCCCCAGATCATTGAAGGAGAGCGACAGATGTATAAGGGAGTCAGCATCAATGTGGACTTTTATTCAGGCTTTGTCTATAATATGCTTGGATTGCCGATGGAATTGTATACTCCCATATTTGCGATTGCCCGAATTTCCGGCTGGAGTGCACATCGCCTGGAGGAATTGGCTAATAACGGTAAGATCATCCGTCCTGCATATAAGCCCATTTGCCAAGACCGGGAATATGTGCCCATGGATAAGCGTTAATCAAACGGACTGCTCTGTGATATTCACACAGGCAGTCCACTTTTTATGGTACTCTTTTGAAATCTATTCCCCTTCTATCCGATACCCTTCATACAGATCCGTGATCGTCACTCCGGCTTCGGTAGGATGGATCACACCGTCCTGACAGTAGATACTATGGATTCCCTTCCCGGATAAGTTCAGCAGGGATGCTGCGTCAAAGGTCTCTGCGATATATACCGGCATCAGGGATATCAACACCTGAGCGCAGCCCCCCTCATAACTGTAACCTAACAGATTATGCAGGGCTGCCCTGCATAGACCATCCGCCACATCCACATAGGGAAAACGGATCTCCCCACTCTCCAGTTCATAATAATGCATGGTATCCAGGCTGTTCATTGGATAATCCCGCAGAAAAACCATACTGATGGGTTTAGCATACTGCAGGGTTCCCGCCCCATAGATCACCTGGCCCTGACGGTCAAACAGATTATAGGCATAACCCGTTCCCCGCTGATCCAGATTCCGGGTAAAACCATCATAGCTGGACAATACGCCTCTGGTAAAGCCCTGAGTCACCAGAGTATCTGCCACATAATCAATGATAAAAGCATTACGCATCCAGTAAAAATCCAGGAAATCCGTAATTTCTTCTTCCTGGGCATACCGGGCATAATCCTCGGACAACACCAGACGCACCTGACTGCCTCCCAAAAGTTCCAGATGGACCGCTTCCGGATCCTGGGCAAAGGATGCCAGTTTCTGATAATCCGCCGCTGCTTCCTGACTGACAAAGGGATCAAACTCCAAAGTCTGATCATCGCTCTGACAATAAAACAGATTGTTATACTGCACATAAACCGGCCCCAGATACAGCTCCCGTCTGCCGCTTTCCTCCAGCATTTGGAAAGCCTCATACAGCACCGGATCCACTGTCAGAACCTCTCCCGGATGGCGGTTAATGGTATACAGATTCGTCACCCCCTCAAAAGGGGATTGGGCGTGAAACAACTGATACGCCCGGATCATGGTTTCTGTATACAGCTCCGTCAGCTGCCGGTACTCTGTCCTCACTCCCAGGCCGCTGCCGCCTACATCATACTGAAATATAAATTCTCCTCCGCAGTGATTTTCCCCGGAGGTGCTGGCTGTAATCTCCTGCCAACCGCCTTCGCCGCCTCCCAGAAAGCTTAAAACGCCATATACCAGCGCCGATACGCCAATCAGCAGAAACACGATCACCAGGACGATCCTCAGCCTGATATGCTTCTCTGACAATTCCACCTTCTCCACCGGCCTGGGATGTGGGAGATCCCTGTTGTCTTTTCTTGTTGTTCTTCCCATAATATATATTTCTTCTCCTTTTCTCAAACACACCGAAAAAGCAAAAAATCTGACTATACTGTCTACACAAAGCTCCTCCGGCAGCAGCTGCTTCCGACCTCCCCTATGTAGATACAGCACAGTCAGACTGCATCTTTTTGTTTATCAGATTTTAAATCACTGTCAAAAGCAGCAACAGCAGGAATAACACAACCAAAATCAACAGGAACAACAGACCGGCCACAGCCGCTCTCTTACATGCCCTGTAATTGCGGATATAATGATGCTTCTTAAAAATATATGCCGCAATCAGACCAATGATGGGCAGCAGAAAAGCTGCAATCTTATACCATACACTGCCGGTATCCTTGGCAGGGGGCAGCTTGATCTCCTCCGACACCCTGACCTCCTCATGCTCCGGACGGGGGGCGCCGGGTTCTAATATCTGAATTGGCTTCAGCGGCTCATTCTTCTCCCGAATCGACCTGTACTCCTCTATCTCCTTTTTATTGCCATACACATAATGATTATGACCGATACATACCAGTTCCGGCTGATCCTCACGATAATCATGGATGGAAGGATCATAGGTAAAGAGCACCTTATTCTTCTCCAGCTGGGGATCCGGTATCGGGATGGCGGAAATCAGGGAATGGGTATAGGGATGCAGCGGGAAATTAAACAGCTCCTCCGCATCTGCCACCTCCACGATATTCCCCTTATAGATAACGCCGATACGGTCAGAAATAAACCGTACAATGGACAGATCATGGGCAATAAAGAGATAGGTAACTCCCTTCTCCTTCTGGAATTTCTTCATCAGATTCAGCACTTGGGCGCGAATGGATACATCCAGCGCAGAGATAGGTTCATCCGCCACTACCAGCTCCGGCTCCATGACCATAGCACGGGCCAGACCAATTCTTTGCCGCTGTCCCCCGGAAAATTCATGGGGATACCGGGTCAAATGCTCAGGCAGCAGCCCTACCTCGTTTATCATATTCTCCACCTTGCGTACCCGGTCCGCCTCATTTTTATAAAGATGGAAATTATACAGACCCTCAGATACAATATAATCCACCGTCGCCCGTTCATTCAGGGATGCTGCGGGATCCTGGAATACCATCTGGATGTTTCGGATCACCTCCCGGTCTAGCTTTCTGGATATCTTTCCGCTGATCCTCACACCCTTATACAGGATCTCCCCTGCCGCACAGGGATTCACCCGGATCACCGCCCGGCCGATGGTGGTCTTGCCGGATCCTGATTCCCCTACCAGGGAGAAAGTCTCCCCCTTATAAATGTCAAAGGATGCGTTTTTCACCGCTTTGACAGCATTATCTCCCTTCCCGAAAGTAATGTCCACATTTCTGAGCGACAATAAAATCTCTTTACCGTTTTCATCTACGGGGCCGTGCTCCGGCAGTACAGAAGTACGAACCTCTTTTTCCTGATTTGACTTAGACACGATCTAAATCTCCTATCGTTTTCTAAATATTGAATGCTTTAACGAGTTTCTCATGAATATCTTGAATGATCTCAGGCTTTTCCACCTCAGGTGCATCGGGATCCAGCAGCCAGGTCTTGGCAAAATGGGTCTCACTCACCTGGAACATCGGCGGCTCCACCAAAGTATCAATTTTCATACAGTAAGGATTACGGGGAGCAAAAGCATCTCCCACAATCTTATTGTACAGAGAGGGCGGCGTACCCGTAATAGAGTACAGTACGGTATCCCTCTGCGCCAGCTGGGGCAGGGAGGACAAAAGCGCCCAGGTATAGGGATGTCGGGGATCATAGAATACCTCCTCCACCGTGCCCAGCTCTGCAATCTGTCCTGCATACAGTACGGCCACCCGGTCTGCAATATTGGCTACCACACCCAGGTCATGGGTGATAAATACGATGGTATAACCAAATTCCTTCTGCAAATCCTTAATCAGCTGGAGGATCTGTGCCTGAATCGTCACATCCAGTGCGGTAGTAGGCTCATCACAAATCAGAATCTTGGGCTGACAGGACAAAGCAATGGCAATCACAATACGCTGTCTCATACCGCCGGAATACTGGAAAGGATAATCATCAAAACGCTGCTCCGCATTGGGAATCCCTACCTTGTACATCATTTCCAGAGCCTTGGTTCTGGCCTCTTCCTCACTGCACTGCTGATGCTTCATAATGATGGAGGTAATCTGCTTACCGATGGTAATGATGGGATTCAGGGAGGTCATGGGATCCTGGAATACCGTAGCGATCCTCTTACCCCGAATCTGTCCCCAATCCTTGGCATACTGCACCTTTGCCAAATTCAAAATACAGGTGCCATGAAGCATCTCTTCCGTTTCATCCATGTATCTCACACGGAATGCAACCTTGTCAAACACCTCATTTCGGGTGGTCTCATCGCTCAAATCCTTACCCGTTCTCATGGCCTCTTCCAATACCTTCAGCAGGTCTCTGATAAGCTTCATCCGCTTGATGTAGCCATATCTGCCCACGGAAAGATATACCTCCTTCGCCAGGATCTCATTTCTTGCCCTGGTTTCCTCAGAGATCTCCCCCTGAACCGCCTGTTCATACCGGGTGCGCAGCTGAGCCATTTGGCCTTTATACTGCGCCATATATTCCCCATCTTCATCCACCGCTTTTTTCGCCATGACGGATTGTTTGGCAATATCCCTGGTCATGGCAGCCAGCTGCTTATCCATCTCCTTGATCTCCCTGCCCAGCTGCCGGATCTTCTCCTTATCCGTCTTCGGATCAAGGGTCTGCTTTAAGTTATAGGCATCCGTCCGCTTCGTACCCAGCTCTGCCATACCATCTTTCAGCTTCTGCTCTTGGTCTTCACTCAGGCTGCATCTGTCATGTCTTTCCTTTTTCAGCGCTTCCATCTCCAAATAGATGTCCTTGCCCAATTCCAGCTTGGAGGCCTTATCCAGTCTGTGCCTTGCCTGGTCAATGACGCTTTTTGCCGAACCCTTCAGTGCAACATGGGTATCCGCCAATTCCTCATCATTGAAAATAATGGAGCCTTCACTGATAAAGCCGTTGCTGTCCAGCATGCCTGCAAAGGTCTTGGTAAACACGGATTTACCCGAACCTGACTCCCCTACGATGGCAATAGATTCATTCTCATAGATATCCAGTGATACTCCCCGGATGGCTGTCAGAATACGGCCGCGGACACGGAACTTCACCTGCAGATCTTTAATTGATAATAATACCTTTTTCTTTTCCATGCCTATTCCTCTTACATATGTGTTCTTGGATCGGATGCGTCACCCAGATTCTGTCCGACCACGTACAATACTACAGATATCACTGCGGATATTGCCACCGGGCTCCAGAACTCAAATTCCCAGCCGGGGGTCAGCATGGCGCTCTCCGCCTCATAGATCAAACGCCCCAAAGACATATCTGACATACCCATGCCGATATAGGCCAGGAACACCTCATAGGAGATATAGGAAGGAATCTCCGTAGCGATCAGGGTAACAATAACAGAGGTCATAAATGGCAGAATATTCCGCAGAGCAATCTTCGGTGTGGATGTACCCAGACACCGGGAAGCCAGATTATATTCCCTGTCCCGGATGATTACCACCTGGGTTCGGATAAAATAAGCAATACCCAGCCATCCGGTTATCGTCAAGGCAAATACCATGGTCCAGAAGCTGGCGGTAAAAATCATCACCACTACGGAAATCAGCAGAATATAGGGCACATTGGCTATCACATTGTACACATTGGTCATGACCATATCCACTTTCTTGGAAAATCCCCATATTGCGCCGATTAATACACCGGCTGTCATATTGATAAGCGCACACATAAACGCCAGGGATACGGAGATCCGGGAGCCGAACCATATGGCGTCAAAGGTAGAATTGCCGGCAGCACCGGTTCCCAGGATCCAATGGATACTCAGGCCGAACTTGCTGATGGCGGCGCTGGGGCTTAAATGCTTGGCAGTAGAATCCAGCAGATTGCCGAATTTATCATACTCCGCAAATGTGGGATAGATATAGGTAAAGGCAATCAGCAGGGCCAGCACCGTCAATATGACAATATTAATCTTCTTTTTGAAAAACACCCGGAACACGGAATGCCAGTAGGAATACCTGGGTGCCGTGATCTTCTCAGATTCCAGATCATTGTGATCGATTCTGGCAAACAACTCCTCCTTCGGTATATCCAGAGCGGATAAATCAACCGGTTTATCAGGCCGTACATTCACTTCAATCTGCATAATATTCCTCCATGCATATCACAAACCCTGCTTGCGATATTGCTTAAATAGAAACGTGAAAAATCTTGGCTAAGCATTATCTGTCCTTATTGGTAAACGAGATCCTCGGGTCTACCATGGACATCAGGATATCTCCCAAAATAATGGATACCACTGACAGCACTGCATAGAACAGCGCAACACCCACGATAACACCGTTATCATACTTGTTGATTGCCTCCGTCAGCAGATTACCCGCACCTGGCACCACATACACACGCTCGGTGATGATCGCACCGGTCATGGCAAACAATACGCTGCTGGGAATCCCATGGATAATCGGTATCGCCGCATTTTTCAGGATATGCTTTCTGAAAATTTCCCCCTCCGACAGACCGTTGGAACGGGCAAATTTTACATAGTCCGCATTCATCTGATCGATCATATACCGCCGCAGCCACTTCATCAAATTGGCGATGGAGGGCAGCGCCAGGGATACAACCGGCAGCACAAACATCAGCTTGCTGGTAGATTCCATATCAAAGGTGGTGGGTAATCCCAGCTTGCCGCCAATGGATTTGAACAAAAAGATATATGCCAGGGAGGGCACCGCTATCAGGAACACAATATAGATCGTTCCCAGTTTGTCCAGAAGCTTATCCTTCTTACGGGCCATCATGATCCCCAGCGGAATGCCCAGCACATAGGAAATGATCGTGGAGATAATGCCGATCACAAAGGAATAGCCCATCTTGGACAAGCCCGCCTTCACCGTATCCACCCGGGTATAATCATCCGTAAAACGCTCCGCAAACACCAGATTTCCGGCTAAGGAACCCTCCTGATAAGTAGCGGTGTGCAGATCATCCGCACTCATCTCCTCCAGTCCCGTAGGATAGGTGATCATACTTCTGACATAGGAACCCTGCGCCCTGGTCATGGTGGTAAATACATCCACTCCCGAGTTGACCGTATAGGAAGTACCCAGGTTCAGCTGCAGAATATTCTGGTGGATAAAAGGGAATCGGGAATCAAAGTATACCAGATATTTATGCCTGGTGCCGTTGCCCATAATCGCCGGCGAGAATCTATCCCCGCCATAGGCAGGATCATATAAAGTAAAGGAAAGCCCTCTCTCCCCTACGTCGCTTTCGATGGTATGAATATTGTCAATGGTAAACAAACCGGTAAAATAGGTCAGCAGACGTTTTGCCAATGGAATATCCTTGAATGCAAAATACTGCTGCTGTCCGCCGGTAGCTACCCTGCGCTTGCTCA
>CALWLO010000036.1 GCA_944381545.1 uncultured Acetatifactor sp.
GCATTTTCAATGGTTTCATTGCCCGCCCGGTGATGATCCAGCACCACCACCGATTTGCAGAACCGCAGCAAATCCGGACATTCTGTAATGGAGGGCCTGTTTACGTCCACCACCACCAGCACCACATTGCCGCCGGCAATCTCAATCGCCTGCTGGCTGCCTATAATCATATCTTCCTCATAATCCGGATTGCCCCGGAACAAATCCACCAGCGGCTGTATGGAGGAAGGAACATCATTCAGCACAATATGAGCCTTTCTTCCCAATGTCTGTGCAATACGGTAGATACCCACCGTCGCACCAAAGCTGTCTGCATCCGGAATCCGGTGTCCCATTACCAACACCGTATCCTTGGTGGTAATAATCTCCCGCAGTGCATGAGCCTTTACCCGGGCCTTCACGCGGGTATTCTTCTCCACCTGCTGGCTCTTCCCTCCATAATAGGTCACACTTTCCGGGGTCTTGATCACCGCCTGATCGCCGCCCCGCCCCAGAGCCAGATCAATAGCGTTGCGTGAAAACTCATAATTCTGTGCATAGGTCAGGCCATCCAGTCCTACGCCGATGCTGATGGTCACCGCCATCTCATTACCGATGTTTACCGTCTTGACCTCCTCCAGCAGATCAAACCGGTTCTCCTGCAGCTGGGCAATCGCCTTCTTGCGCAAGATGACCAGGTATTTATCCTTCTCCAGCTTTTTGGAAATACCGTCCAGCGCAGCAATATACTTGTTTACCTTTCGGTCAATCAGAGCGATCAACAGAGAACGTCTGACCTCCTCCACGCTTTCCAGGGCCTCGTCGTAATTATCCAAATATACCATGCCCACAGCCAGGGACTGGTCGTCCACTTCCTGCAGGGCAATATGCAGCGCTGTCTCATCAAAAAGATACATGGCAATCAGATAGCCGCTGTAGCCATCCGACTGAATCATGTCACTATGATCCGCCATTTCCTTCAGAGAGATCTTTTTAAAACGAGCAACATACTCATTCCCCTCATAATGCAGCTCATACTGGGCTTCATCCAGGCCGTTGTCATCCGGCAGCCTGTCCCGGGTGATCGTATTAAATAAAGAGGTCACTGATTTGTTATAACCCTTGGGCTGATGGACTACCGTCTCAAAAGCAGTGTTCGTCCAGATCACTTTCCCGCCGTCATCCAGAAGCGCATAGGGAATCTCCAGATCCCGCAGGAGCTTTTTCTGTATCTGTCCGTATTCCGTTGCAAAGCTGATCAGTTCATTCATGATCACCGGCTTGTTGTAAAAATAAAGGGACAGGGTAATCGCCAGGTAGAACAGGGTAAAGCAGGTCACAACGCCTCCCGCCCGGTAATCAATCATAAAGACTGCTGCTGATACCGCACAGAGCAGCCCGCCCAGATATATCGTAAAATTCAGATACGTTTTTATGCGCCCTTTCAGCTTAATATGTTTTTTCATATGTTTTGCCATAGCCAGTCTCCAATCCTGCTGTCATATCTTACGGCAGCCAGCAGATCATAATGCTACGGATATATTGTATCACAGCTTCCTGTATTATGCCACTAATTAATTTGTCAAATCACCGGATCTTCTGTCATAAACCGTCACAGTTACGGGAAATATGCGGATGAAAAGTTGAAATCCTGTCAAGCAGAGTACTTCCGATCTGATTTCCGGAAAATCTTTTGCCGAAGCCTTCCTTTTGCTTATGAAAGTTTTAACGGGAGATAACAGGTATCACGATATCTTGCCGGAAATACTGAAGAAGGAAGAAAAGGAAGGCTAAAAGAACCCGCCGTCGGCGGGTTCTTTCTCATGCAATGTATGTAATTAATGATCCTGATATTACCTGTTATAACGATCAGCTCAACAGAGAAAGTACGCCCTGGTTAGCCTGGTTGGCCTGAGCCAGCATTGCCTGGCCAGCCTGTGCCAGAATATTGTTGTTGGAGTACTTCACCATCTCCGTTGCCATATCCGTATCACGGATCTGGCTCTCTGCTGCGGTGGTGTTTTCTACTACGTTGTCCAGGTTGTTGATGGTATGCTCTAAACGGTTCTGTACTGCACCGAGTGCGGAACGCTGGGTGGAAACCTTCTGGATGGCCTGTGAAATCGTGTTGATTGCTTTATCCGCATTATCACTATTCTTACCGTTTACAAGAAGTCTTCCCTCCTCATCTAATAAGCCTAAACTCTTTGTGCTCATGGATTCAATCTTCAATTCAATCTTGTTGTCATAAGAAGAATCCGCACCAACATGAAGGCTTACATCCAGTGCATCTGGAACGTAAGTATTGTCATACTCCTCTAATTTTGTAACGGTATTGCCATCTGCTCCCTTTTCCGCCTTAATCGTAACTTTTACCTCGTCGCCAACCTTTAAATTTCCAGCAAGATCATCGGCCGCAACGTCAGTATCTGCAGCTGTTATGGTAAGACCTGCCTGCAGTTCCGTTTGCTCTGTCTGGTTCCATTTTAACTGTATCACCATAGAACCTGGATCAGTAGTAACTGTTCCCTCTGAGATGTTAACGCCCATTTCCTTTAAATCCTCTTGGGTTAAAGTTGCCAAAACATCGCCTGCAGCCTGACCAGTACCATCACCTCTTTTTACCTCATATGCATCCTTGAGATTAGCACCATCAACTATTTGTTTTATGACAATTTCTCCCGTGTCGCTACTATTTAACGCTTCCAACACCGACCCGCTCAGATCGCCAATCAGTGCGCCACCGTCTCCATTCTTAACTTCTGCCGATACAGTTCCCAGTACCACATCCCCAGCAACAAGCTCTGAACCGGGCGCTGCGGTTATAGTAACATTTGTCAAACCAGCTACATTCTCTACCTTCTGATCCGCTTCTGTCGCAGATACAGTGCCTCTCGCATCACCCTGTAACAGATATGTCTCATTAAACTTGGTTGTTGTGGAAACACGATCAATTTCTGTAACCAGCTGATCGATCTCATTCTGCACATAATTTCTGTCATCCTCTGACATAGTGCCATTTGCTGCCTTTACCGCCAGCTCGTTCATTCTCTGGAGCATGTCATGCACTTCTGTCAGGGCGCCCTCTGCGGTCTGCACTGCGGAGATGCCGTCCTGAGCATTCAGGGAGGCCTGGGTCAGACCTCTGATCTGCTTTCTCATCTTCTCAGAGATGGACAGACCCGCTGCGTCATCCGCCGCACGGTTGATCTTGTAGCCGCTGGACAGCTTCTCTGTGGACTTTGCCTGGGATGCAGATGTCAGCCCCAGCATTCTGTTGGAATTCATCGCTGTTAAGTTGTGTTGTACTACCATAATATTACCTCCTTGTGTGTGACCGGATACATCCGTTTATCCGGTATTGCTTATTAATTTTTATAATAACCGACGCCCCTAGGTTAGCGCCGGAATATTACCGTTAGCTCTCTCGGCATTCACAGACAGACTTCCGTCCCACTATCCGCATTCAATGCTTACTTTCAGCCTGAGGATTCCTGACGATGGAGATATTTTTCTTCCTAAACTTCTCCGGATGTTCCTCTTCTCTATAGTACCGGGGCATCTGCGCCCGCAGCTCCGGATCCTGAAGCTGCTTTTCCAGCACCTTGCTTCTGACGATATTCAACTCCTTGGGGGCGTCGATCATGATACGCATATGGTTTCCCGTGCCTCCCAGAAACACCAGCTTGACATTCTCGCCGATCATCACATATTCCTCTGCCGCCACTGACATTCTCAGCATCCTACTACCTCCCTGCATTCTCCCCGTCTTTCCGGGTTTCTGCCGCCTTGCAATTGATAATTTTCTATTTTATAATTCATGCAACCTTTTATTTCAAAATGTTGCATTGCTTTAGAAAAAGTAGTATCACTTATTAAAAAGGAGAGCATTATGAGCACAACACAACCTATCAGAAGTAAAGAAGCATTAAGAGCATTTAAGGAGTATTATCTGTACCAGGAGCCAAACTTTCGTAACTATGCTTTAATCATCACCGGGCTGAATACCGCCCTGCGGATCAACGATATTCTGCATCTGACCTGGGATATGGTATATGACGGCGGCCATGTCCGAGAGCATCTGCAGCTAAAAGAACGCAAGACCGGCAAGTCCGCCCGGATCCTGTTAAATACAGAGCTGCGCACTCTGCTGATACAATATCGGGAGCGGTATTTCATCGGCGCAGATAATCCCTATTTATTTTACAGCCACCGTCAATACGGTGCTCCTCTGTCCAGATGCCAGGCCTATCGAATCATCCGTCATGCGGCTGAAGCCGTGGGGCTGGAAGATCATATCAGCTGTCACTCTCTACGCAAGACCTTCGGATACCATGCCTGGAAGCAGGGAACTCCTCCCGCCCTGCTGATGAGTATCTATAATCACTCCTCCTACCAGATTACCCGACATTACCTCTGTATCGAGCAGGATGATAAGGATGCCGTATTTTCCAGTATCCAGCTATAGAAAGGACGCTTGGATGCCGATCACAAAAGATAAAGGGCATTAATCCGGGAAAAATTGGGTGCATTTACCTTGGCAAATAAATAAAAAAATTTCAGATCCCTCTAAAGTAATCTGAAAATCATCCGATATGTATAGTGTAAAAAAGGATGCAACATTTTGAAATAAATTGTTGCATCCTTTCTTAGTATCTCCCTATTCTGCATTTTTACACAAAATCTCCTATATATTTTCCCACATCAGTCCATATTTGTTCCTTTGCTATGACTCTACACACTTTTCGGCATGCAAAAAGACCAACTACCCTTTCAAGTAATTGGTCAATTCTCTTAAAATGTTTAGACATAAATTCCAGACACAAATTTATAATATTTTTCATTATAAGGTGTTCCGATGCTAACTACCAAAACAGCACTATCATATATTGTCCCATTAGCAACGGAATAAAACCTTGGGTCGGTAACAGACATCTGTGAGTATGAATAACCTTGATATCTGAAATTTACTTTTGTTTTAAGTCGTCCATCGGGAATTTCTACTTGTATTATCTCTAAATCCTGCACCTCAACCAATGCCAAAGAATACCCCACTGTATCAACTCGTTGCTCTGATATGTATGAATACCTATTTCCTAGAATATCATTCCGCACCTCTGCAGGATGAATTTCTAACACATCTTCAAGGGAAGCCCTACCAACATATCTTATATATTTTGAAGTATCAATCAACATATTCTCTGGTTGAATATCATCGCCGCATTCCTCAATAATTGGTACATCCACAATATCCAAAACTTCACATTTACCGCCATTTTGATAATATAAATCTCTATTGGCTATCGCACCATGTGTTTTCTCGTCATCACTAACTAATCTGACCCATTTTCCACTATCAACATCAATACCAGCAACACATTTTCCAGAAAACTTTGATGATTCCGTCATGATTATAAGTCTAATGTTCCCCATCATTATCCCTTCCTATATATGAATTATATTGCCTCCTAATTCCTCTCTCAAATATTCTGCCAAAAGACGTCTATGGCAGCATTCAGGTGTGGGTTCAGAACACAACAACAGTACCTTGGAATATTTTTCATAATCCTTTTTAAATTCTCTGGCCACTCCTCTCTTAGCAATTAACTCATTATATCGCACTTCATATTCTTCCCACGTTATTTCTTCTTTTTTATATGCTTGAAGAATTTCTTTTGTAGGTGCATAAATTATATCGTGCTTATAATCACAATCGCATATCTCTCGTAGAAAATATGCTAAATCTTTACCTCTAGTAAATCCTGCCAACTGTGACTGATTGTTTAATCTGACATCCACCAATATCTCAATCTTATTTTTCGATATGTTCTTAAAAAAAGTTTCTGCATTTTTTTGTGTAAATCCCATTGTAAATATATCCATAATGCTTCCTCTAAATTGCTGCAACCTGCTTTTGACTAATACGATAACCTATTTCTTCATTTCTCTTACGATATGCTTGTATTATATATTGCTCGTCACTAACTACATTATTATAATTAAATATAGACAGCTGTTCTCTATCCCCAAAATACATATCCAACAAGCGATTATCTAATTCTTTTTGGGTTTGAATATCTCCATCTGGAAGTATGTGGTTAACTTCTATTCCTTTTAAATCAAAAGCTCTAGCTACCATAATCGCCCTATGACAATCAATAGGATCCTTTTCGGTACACATTAATGCGATTTTATTTCCACGCTCTAATCCTAGTATTACATTTTCTACTCCGATGTTAAATCTCTCAGATTGTGCTACTTTATCAAAATCTAAATATCCCTTAGGATTATACAATGTTAATTCTATGGGACGTGCTCCAAAATATTTTCCCATGTAGGAATATCTCATACCATTTTTTTCCAAAAAGGTATGTATGTTCTCTCTATTAAATTGTTCTGCATACCTAGAATAAGGAGTGCTTCGAACATCCAAAATATAATTCACACCATGTTGTTCTAATAATTTTATAAAATATTCTGGAGTATACTGCGAATGCCCTATTGTAAATAACTTACTCATCACATGACCTCCTTCATACTGTTCCATTCTTTATCAAGTACATTATAACATACTTTTCTAAAATAAATACATGGGAATTATCAATTTATATATTTTTTAATTCTAATCAAAAAGACCAACTACCCTTTCGAGTAATTGGTCAATTCTCTTTAAAAGTTGCGTCCACACACAAATTTACGTCTCAAAACCTTTGATTTTACCAGTTTTAATCCTGAACGTAAGGCATCAGCGCAACGTGACGCGCCCTCTTGATCGCAGAAGTCAGCGCTCTCTGGTGCTTAGCGCAGTTGCCGGTAATACGGCGGGGAAGGATCTTTCCTCTCTCGGATACATATCTCTTCAGCTTGTTGGTATCCTTATAATCGATCACATTATCCTTACCACAGAATACACATACCTTTCTCTTTCTGCGTGTACCGCCCTTTTTTCTCATTGGAGAATCAGATTTCTCTGCTTTATTGTAAGCCATTTTCAGTGCCTCCTATCTTAATCATCATTAATCAGTTAAACGGCAGTTCTTCGTCAATTCCGTCAGGAATGTTCATGAAGCCGTCTCCAGCGCCGCTGGGTGCAGGTGCGCTGTTGCCGCCCATATAACCGCCGCCATTGTATCCGTTATCGCCGTTATTGGCAGATGCATTCTTGCTCTCAGCAAATTCGATCTCCTCTACCATGACACGGACACTGTAGACCATCTGACCATCCTTATTGGTGTAATTGTCGTTCTGGATCCTGCCGCTGGTCACCACCTTTACACCCTTGCGCAGATAGCGTTCAATAAACTCCGCCTGCCTGCCAAATGCGGTGCAGTTAAAAAAGTCTGCATCCGGCTCTCCGTCACGCTTAAATCTTCTGTCCACCGCTATGGAAAAACGCGCTACTGCAGTCTGGGTAGTTCCCTGCGAGTATCTCACTTCAGGGTCTCTGGTCAAACGTCCCATAAGAATTACTTTGTTCATGTCTTATCTCGCTTTCTTTATGCCTCGTCCTGTCTAACGACTAAGTATCTGATGACATTGTCCATAATGCGGACACGGCTCTCGATCTCTGCAGGCGCAGTAGGCTCTGCATCGAATCTGATGAAGTAATAGAAAGCTTCCTTCATCTTCTGAACTTCGTAGGCAAGTCTCTTCTTACCCCATTCATCCACCTCTGTGATAGTACCGCCAAATCTTTCGATCAGAGCCTTGCACTTCTCAACAACCTGTGCTCTCTCTTCATCCTCGATCTTAGCGCTAACAACAACGGCTAATTCGTACTTGTTCATTAATAGTTACCTCCTTTTGGTCTCTGGCCCCCGTCTCACCGGGAGCAAGGAATTAATATATCACACGTAGATATATTAACATACTGATTACGAAAAATCAAGTATCAACTTGGCAAATTAGCTTACAAAAGTAACAGTTCCGCCCGCACCATTCGCTTCTCATACAGGTTATGGCACAGCTGCTGCTCATTCATTATCCAAGCAGGGTAATATAAATTCCTGTCAATATCGCCGTGGTGATAACACCGCAGATATTGGCTCCCAGCGCATAGTCCAGAATGATTGCCGCCGGATTTTCCTTTGATACCGCTTTCTGAGCTACCTTGGCCGTAGAAGGAACACAGGATACCCCGGCAATACCGATGGTGGGGTTAAAGTTTTTCTTCCTGAACAGATACACCACATAACCGCCGATGATGCCGCCGATTCCTGATAATAGCAAAGCCAGCATTCCCAAAACAAGCAGCTTTAGCACTGCCGCATCCAGCAGAGTGCTTGCGTCACACAATACACCCAGCATAAGACCCAGGAAGAAGGTTGCAAAATACAGGAAGCCGTCTCCGATCAGTCTGACATAAGCGGCAATCTTGGTCTCCCGGATCACAATACCCACAAAAAAGCTTAAAAACAAGGGCGCTGCCACCGGAAATAAGAGGCACAGAACAGCATTGGTAATTACTGCAAACACCAGCTTCTCCTTGGAGCTGATAGAACTTTTCTTTTTCTCAACCTTGATTGCTTGCCCACGAAGCTTCTTGGGGATCAAAAGTTTGATCAGATAAGGATATCCGCCGTAGGTAAGACTGAGATATAAATAAGCCACAATGGAAATCGGCACAAACAGTTCCGGCGCCAGCTTCAGTGACGCAAACAGAACCATGGGGCCGTCCGCACCGCCGATAATGGAAACAGCTGCGGAAGCACCCGGGTCAAGACCCATCAGTCTGGCAATGGGATAGGTGAGTATGGTTCCCGCTTCAGCGAAGAGAGCGATTGTCATGCTGATAAAAGGATGCTCCAATACATAACCGATATCACATAATATACCGATGCCCATAAATACCAGACAGGCAATTAAGCCATTACTGAAGGTCAGGTTATAAAGGGGCTGCAGAAAATCAATCTGCATATATTTCATCAGCTCGTCCGTTTCTGATAATAAAGGATTGATGATAAGGTTTCCTATTTGGTTGTTTTCCATAAATAATACGCCGGCATTCACAGCGGACATGCCAAGGCCCATGGGAACCATGATCAGCGGTTCCAAAGTTTCTTTGGCGCCCAGATACACAAGCAAGAAACCTAAAAATATCAATACAATTCTGGCAATTACAATAGAAGGAGTCTGGGCAAACATTGTGCCTATTCCCTGAAAAAGATCTAAAAAGCTCATTGTGCCCGTCCCTCCCCTCTCTTACTGAAGAATCTGATGCACACCAGCGTTAATTTCATTAAGAGAGCGATGGCATAGGAAATAACTGCGCCAATCGCAAAAACCTTCAAACATATCATAATGTATTATCCTTTCTATAAGCATACAAAATACACCTGTAAGACCTTTCTTACCGGCAAGACTGATATCAGCGTAAATGATATGTTTTCCACGGCGATTTTTTCCCATCCGAACGATGGAGATAAGAAACAATAGAGTAGCTTGACAATCCATCACTGATGGAAAAAAAACAGGGAATTCTTAAAGACCCAAAAAAGAGCTGCATGACAGGCAGGCAGCCGAGAATAAGGCAAAATAAACGTATGTTCTTTTTTTCAGACTTCAATTTCTCAGGCTCCTGAAAGAACTTGAGCTGCGTAAGCTCCTTTCTGACAAGCGTTTGGGATATATTGAACTGATTGGAAAGCCAGCGGCCCACTGTGATATAGGATTTCTGTAACTGCCCGGTTGTATGGATTGTCTGAGACTGCGTCATGCCAATAAAGGAAAAAGTGCATGAAAATACCATAAAGAAAATCAATAAAACTGCTATCCTTTGTTGTATTTTCCGTATGCTTTTTCCTGCCATATATGCAATGATTCCTGTCTTTCTGTTTTTTGCTTTTTCGCACCCATCGACAAAAATCATATCGAATAAATGACAAAATGTCAATATTCTTTCCGGTGAATTTTGACATCATTTCAAGAGCTACTTCCCCGGCAGAATCTCCCTGATATTTTTCTCTAATGGCCGCCTGGCAATCATGATCTGATGGCCGCAGCCTAAGCATTTCAGCCGGAAATCAGCGCCCACCCGGAGCACCTCCCACTCCCTGCTGCCGCAGGGATGCTGCTTTTTCAGCTTCAGAATATCTCCTATTTGAATTTCCATACTAATCTCCTTACATATCCGCAAGCCCTGCTTATGATACTGCCCAAATAGAAATGCGAAAAATGCCTTCGGGCACTTAAAAATTGCCCGCACAGAAATCCTTTACCACTCCGAAAAACTCTCTCAGCAGATTATTGGGCAGCATCCATGGATCGGTGGTGGCCGCCAGTCCCTGTATCTGCATATAACCAGCTCCCTCTGCCAGCTGCAGTGTGCGGTACATGTGAAAATTATTGGTTACCAGCACCACCCTGTCCCGCTGAAGATCCAGCAGCCGCCCGCTGAATTCCAGATTTTCATGGGTATTGCGGGATGCCTCCTCCATCAGGATCCTCTCCGGAGCAATTCCTGCATCCACCAGGTAATCATACATCCCCTGGGCCTCGCTGACCTGTTCATTTCCTCCCCGGCCTCCGGATACAATAACCAGTGTTTCCGGGCTCTCCTGCAGATAAGATAACGCCCGATCCAGACGACGCTTCAACACATCGCTGGGACCATCGTCCTTCATCTGCGCTCCCAGTATCATGCAGTAATCCGCTCCCGGCTCTGCCCTGGCGTCAAATTCTGTGAAAATCAGCCCCTCCACCACCAGAAGTGCCGTCAGTCCGATCCCCGCCAACAGGCCCCAGCAGAGCTTGGCCCACCCCGGAATCCCTTTCGTCTTCTGTTGTACTAACAGCCCGCCCCATATCGCCAAGGCCAGACCAGCCAAGCCCCATATCAGAAAAAACCACGTGCCAAAGCTCATAAAAAACAGGATAAACAGGCAGTACAGCAAACAAAGTCCGCCAAGCCCCACCAGAGTCCACCCTGCTGCTGCCCTTGCGGAGCGTCTCTTTCTGTGCTGATAGACATAAATGACTCTTCTTCTTTTTTCAAACGGGATCAGTTTCTCCTGTTTCTTCCGCCGCATCGTTTGTATTCCTCCGCATTTTCTATTTTTACTATAACAGAAATGCAGAACCACCTCAACTATGGATTTTTTAAAGAATTCTTAATTTTTTATAATTTTTACACGAAACTTCCCCTGTTTTTTTCCGTAAATGCTTGTTAAAAATATTCAGAAATGATAAAATAAAACAAATTATAGTATGCAATTTATACTAAATAAATTTCATAAAAGGAGAATCCGTATGGCAAAAGAAATGATTGCAATGATTTTGGCCGGCGGACAGGGCTCCAGGCTATATGCCCTGACACAGAAGCTGGCAAAACCCGCAGTTCCTTTTGGCGGAAAGTACCGTATTATCGACTTCCCCTTATCCAACTGCGTCAACTCCGGTATCGACACTGTTGGTATCCTGACCCAGTACCAGCCTCTGGTATTAAATGAATATATCGGCAATGGGCAGCCCTGGGATCTGGATCGACTCTACGGAGGTGTACATGTACTACCCCCTTATCAGCAGGCAAAAGGCTCTAACTGGTACAAGGGCACTGCCAATGCCATTTACCAGAACCTTTCCTTTATCAAACGCTATGACCCGGAATATGTTATCATTCTCTCCGGCGACCAAATCTGCAAGCAGGATTACAATGATTTTCTGCAGTTCCACAAGGAAAAGGGCGCTGAATTCAGCGTAGCGGTCATGGAAGTGCCCTGGGAAGAGGCTTCCCGCTTCGGCCTGATGGTTGCGGACGAGAATGACAAGATCACGGAATTCCAGGAGAAGCCTAAGAATCCCAAATCCAACCTGGCATCCATGGGTATCTATATTTTCAACAGGGATATTCTGGAGAAGTATTTGATTGAAGACGAGGCCGATCCTAATTCCTCCAATGACTTCGGCAATAATATCATTCCCAATCTGCTGCGGGATGGCCGCCAGATGTATGCTTATCACTTTAACGGCTACTGGAAGGATGTGGGAACGATTTCCTCCCTGTGGGAAGCCAACATGGAAATCATGGATCCGGAGACCTCCGGTATCAACCTTTTTGACGAGAGCTGGAAGATCTACAGCCGCAACAGCGGCATGACAGGCCACAAAATCGGCTCCAACGCCGTAGTAGAGAATTCCATGATAACGGACGGATGCCGTATCGACGGTCATGTAAAGCATTCCATTCTTTTTGCCGGTGTAAAGGTCGAGCACGGCGCAACGGTGGAGGACGCAGTGGTAATGGGCGGCAGCGTTATCCATGCCGGCGCTACCGTAAAGCACTGTATTGTGGCTGAGAATGCCGAGATCGGCGTCAACGCCGTAGTAGGCGCCATGCCCGCAGACGGGGAGAACGGCGTAGCCACTGTAGGGCCCGGTGTCCGTATCGGCGCCAGAGCTCTGGTCGGCCCCAAGGCCATGGTTGAAAATGACGTAAAGGATGGTGAATCGCAATGGTAAATACAAATCAGGATGCCCTGGGCATTATATTTCCCAATAGCTACGACAATCAGGTTCCCGAGCTGGTAAATGAGCGTCTGATGGCTTCCATTCCCTTTGCAAGCCGTTACCGCATGATCGACTTTTTGTTATCCAGCATGGTGAACTGCGGAATTGACAATGTCTCCGTAATCGTACGTAAGAATTACCGCTCGCTGATGCGTCACTTAGGCTCCGGCCGGGAATGGGATCTGACACGCAAAAACGGCGGTCTGAACATCGTGCCTCCTTTTGCAGAAAAGACAGTAAAAGTATATAATGGCCGCGTAGAAGCTCTGGCAAGTATTCTGGAATTTTTGAAAATACAAAAGGAGAAATATGTCATTGTTTCCGATGCCAACATCGTAGCAAATTTTGACTTTAACGCCATGATCGATGCCCATATTGCCAACGGCGCAGATGTGTCCATCGCTTACAAAAAAGAAGAAATCCCTTATGGCTTTATGAACCTGCAGCCTACGCTGACCACTGATCTGTACTATACCCTGGAACTGGGTGAGGATAATAACCGGGTGACCAAGATCAAGACCAACCCGAAAGAATACGGTCCGCAGAATTTCTCCATGAATATCTATCTGATTGCGAGGGAGCTTCTGATTGAACAGATTGCCGATGCGTATGCCCATGGCTACAGCTATTTCGAGCGGGATATTCTGAGTCCTCAGCTGGAAACACTGAATGTATGCGGTTATGAATATACCGGCTATACGGCGCGGATCAGCGATAAGAACAGCTATTTCAATGAAAATATGCGCCTTTTGCAGGATGAAAATTTAAATGCCCTCTTTGGCCGCTCTCCTATCTATACCAGGATTCGAGACGACAACCCGACCCGCTATATCGGCAAATCCAAGGTAAAGAACTCCATGCTTGCCGATGGGTGCGTCATTGAAGGGGAAGTAGAAAACTGTGTGCTGTTCAGAGGAGTAAAAGTCGGCAGGGGCGCTGTAGTCAAAAACTGTATTCTGATGCAGGATACTACCATTATGAGCAATGTGGAAATGGAGTATGTGATTACCGATAAGGAGGTAACGATCTCCAACGGCAAAGAACTAAAGGGTAACGATACCTTCCCTGTATTTGTTCCCGCCTATAAACAGATCTGATTTACCTGAGTATGAAGTATCATACATATGACCGGCACAGAATCAGGAGTTTTCCCATGGGTTCTGTCCGGTCATATTCTATAGAAATCTGTTATTGTTATCGAAAGGAGTCTGTCATGTCTAAAGAAGTAGATGAATTTGTCCGGATTGTACAGAATAACAGCCACATTGTGTTCTTTGGCGGCGCCGGCGTTTCCACAGAGAGCGGCATCCCGGACTTTCGCAGCGTGGACGGTCTGTATCACCAGCAATATGATTATCCGCCGGAAACGATTCTGAGCCACACCTTTTATCGAAAGAATCCCCAGGAGTTCTACCGTTTCTACCGTAGTAAAATGCTCTTTCCGAATGCGAAGCCCAACATGGCTCATTGGATGCTGGCCCATCTGGAAGAGCTCGGGAAGCTGGATGGAGTGATTACCCAAAATATCGACGGCCTGCACCAGGCAGCCGGAAGTCAGAAGGTATATGAGCTCCATGGCAGCGTGCTTCGTAATTATTGTGAGAATTGTCACGCTTTTTACGATCTGACCTATATCATGAGCACGGAGGGCATCCCCCATTGCCAAAAATGCGGCGGCCCGGTAAAACCCGATGTCGTCCTTTATGAAGAAGGATTGGATCAGGATACCATAAGCGGAGCTGTCAAAGCAATACGAGAGGCAGAAGTACTCATCATCGGCGGTACATCTCTGGCAGTCTATCCTGCCGCCGGTCTCATCGACTATTTTCAGGGAGATCACCTGATCGTCATAAACATGTCTCCCACTCCCCGGGACCGCTATGCGAGTCTCTGCATCCAAGAGCCTATTGGCCAGGTCCTCGGAGCGCTTAAGGGAAAGATATAGCTTCTATTTGCTTTTCCCATATATGCGGCATACCATAGCAAGAATCCCCAGGATAATAAAAACGATCCCCACTATCAGTAGCATATTGCAGATAGGCATAAACACCAGCGTCATCAGATTACTCCGCATATCTATAGTGCGGTTAACAAAGGAAACCATGCTGTCCCGCAGCATAGCTGCCATACAATCCACTATACCAGTCACTGCCAGCACCAATCCGAATATACCGTATCCCCTGAAGCTGCGGCTGTGCAGATACCAGATCCCAACTCCTGCCCCTGCGATCAACAGCGCTGATCCCACCAGAAACCATCCGGAGAGAATTACCCTCACAAGAGCAAACAGACCCGGCTTGTCACTGCGATAATATTCCAGGCTGCTGCGGTCTGTTATCCCCAGGTTATCCCATATCATTTCGTATGTGTCCAAATCACTGTCTTCAATACAATATTGAAGATCTTGACAGATTGTTTCTTGATAATCCCTGTATAGCTTTACAATCTCTGAAAAAGCAATATTGCCCTCTCCGTTTCCCCGCAACAGGTCATCCCGGTAATTTTGCAGCTTTGCACTCACAAATTCCCTTGTATACTCTGCATCCAGCAGCTTTGTCGTCCCCTCCGCTGTAATCTGTGGGTTTTCCGCCATAACCACCAGAAACTGCGCCATTGACATATAGGATGCTATCTTCGTAATCTGCATCTGGGAAAGCTCCCACTCCTCCGACAGAGTTTCAATCGCTTTATCACGCATCCCATAACGCAGACTTATTGCAATACTGCCTATCAATCCGATCAAACAGACCAGTACGCTGATCATAACCGTTATCCCTATTTTGCTCTTATGGCTCATTGGTATCTTTACTCCGCTCTCTCTGAGACTGCAATATGATATTTATCGTATCAGAGTTATCGTCAAAAAGGATCCTGACTGTTCAGGATCCTCTCCAGAGGTGCGAGCCGGATTTGAACCGGCGATAACGGTGTTGCAGACCGGGGCCTTACCACTTGGCTATCGCACCATATAAACAGTTTGATCAGAGATCAAACCTTCTGACTCCAACGGGAATCGAACCCGTGTTACCGCCGTGAAAGGGCGATGTCTTAACCGCTTGACCATGGAGCCACATTCATGACGGAAATTTACTATTTTATAGAATTTGTAAAGCAAGTTTATTGCAGTTAGTTTCCTAACTGCCGAACTCCCCGAGTAGGGCTCGAACCTACAACAACTCGGTTAACAGCCGAGTGCTCTACCATTGAGCTATCGAGGATTATAAAGGCTACAATTAATACTATGCACTTAACCAAGGCTTTATGCATGTATTACATTGCAGTTAAGCGTCTTTTGCTTTACTGCTGTGCCCTCAAAACCGAACATTGATCCTTTCTTATTTCATCGTTTCCAT
>CALWLO010000037.1 GCA_944381545.1 uncultured Acetatifactor sp.
CTCCTGTTGCTTTGGAAAATGTAAAAGGTAAAATCTCCTTTGAGAACGTAAGCTTCGGTTATACACCGGATAAGATTCTCATGAAGAATATCAGTTTTACCGCAAAACCGGGACAAAAGATAGCCGTTGTTGGTTCTACCGGTGCCGGCAAGACAACACTGATTAACCTGCTGATGCGGTTTTATGAGGTGAATGGAGGACATATTACGATTGACGGAATTTGCACAACAGATTTAACGAGAAAGGATTTGCGTCATAATTTCGGTATGGTTTTGCAGGATACATGGTTATTTGGCGGTACGATTGCAGAAAACATCGCATATGGAAGACCGGAGGCGACAATAGAAGAAATTAAGGCGGCGGCGAAAGCAGCAAAGGTCGATTACTTTATCCGGACTATGCCGCAGGGGTACAACACGGTACTTGACATTGATGCGGCAAATCTTTCTGTGGGACAAAGACAGCTCATTACCATTGCCCGGGTATTCCTTTGTAATCCGCCCATTATTATTTTGGATGAGGCGACTTCCAGTGTGGATACCCGTACAGAAGCGGAAATCGGAAAGGCAATGAAAAAGCTGATGAGCGGCAGGACGAGTTTTGTGATTGCACATCGTCTGTCCACGATCCGGGATGCAGACAACATTTTGTTTATGGAGAATGGAAATATTATTGAGCAGGGAAACCATAAAGAGCTTCTTGCTCAAAAGGGCGCTTATGCTGCGCTGTACTACCGTCAGTTTGCATAAAGAAAGGTACACAGACAAAAAGCGCAGCGAATAGCAGGAGCCTGATAAACCATAGCTGATTTTCTGTCTTGTAGCCTGCGAAAGGGCACACAGGAGAGGAGTGAAGTGCATATTGAAAATGAATGATAGAAAGAAATTGATTTGGTAATTGTATTTAACCGGAAAATGCAGCATTGTGCCTGCCTTTTTAATGATGGAGTCTACGACATCCGGGGAAGAATTCAAAGCAGGGGGTTTGTTGTTGCAGCTACAGAGGATATAAAATATATGCAAAGACACTTCGTTCCGGCCTTTGATGCGGAAGCTCTGAAAGAGCACGTAAATATTATTATGAATAAAAATCAAGTAAAGGATGTCTTAATTTCTTTTTTGAAAAAATTCGATCAGCACCCGTTCAACGTAGTAGTAGGCGGCCAAAAACACCAAATTGGAGAGGGAGCCCCCTTGTTTACGGTAACTTTCCATAAGGATATTTCCTTATCCGCCCTGACAACGAGTATCTCCATCAGGAGGAACATCTGGAAGGACTGCTTGCCGTAGAATTAATGGATTATCGTGATCTGCCGAAATATGGAGAAAAATTTGACCGTATTGTAAGCGTAGGAATGGTTGAACATGTAGGACGAGATAATTATCAGCTTTTCATGGATTGTGTGAAAAAGGTGATGAAGCCGAGCGCTCTGTTCCTGCTACACTTTATCAGTGAGCTGAAGGAACATACAGGTGACGCCTGGATAAAGAAATATATTTTCCCGGGCGGAACAATTCCCAGCCTGAGGGAGGTGATTTCCTGCGGGGCAGAGAATGATTTTCATACAATGGATGTGGAAAATCTGCGGCTTCATTATAACCGCACTCTGCTGTGCTGGGAAAAGAATTTCCGGGAGCACATTGCAGAAGTGCGGAAGATGTTTGACGAGAGATTTGTCCGCATGTGGCATTTGTATCTGTCAGCGTGTGCGGCTACTTTCCATAACGGTATTATTGATCTGCACCAGATTTTGTTTACCAACGGCATCAATAATGATCTGCCCATGGTGCGTTGGTATTAGGCCGTGATATACGGCAGTACTTTTTGGAGCATTCCGCTTTACTTGACTTGGATTTCCAGGCTGGCCGCCGGTAAGCCCTCAGCTCTTATCTTCAGGGTGATTTTTCCGGATTCATAGCCGGAACGGATTATGGCCATGGCTCGTCCGCCATATGTGGTACATTGTCCGGAAGTATAGTTCTCAGTGGTGATGGGATTGGTGCTGCCGAAGCCGGCCAGATAGCCGATCTCCCAGGTATCCTCCTGCATCGTCTCTGGAATTTCCGCCTGCAGAGCAATCCTGGCATCAGGCACTGCCTGCCCCTTTTCATCCACGATCTCCACGGATACGCAGCTTATACTGTGACCGTCTGCGGGGAGCGCAGTTTTATCCGCTGTCAGACGCACAGCGGCAGGTGCTCCGGAGGTACACAGCCGGCAGGAAGACACCTCTTTTCCCTTGGAAATGCTGACGGCGCTGAGAATGCCTGGCTCATACACAATATCAAAGTCGGCCATATAGCGGTTCTCCTTCCCCGCAACCTTGGTGCCCAGGATCCTGCCGTTTAGCCTAAGCTGCACTTCTTCTGCGCAGGAGTACACCACAACCTTTACCGGTTTCCCCTCCTGCCCGTTCCAGTTCCAGCAGGCGCTGACTGCGGGCCATCCCCAGTCGGAGACCCATTCCTCCTTGCCGTAAACGGCAGGATCGTAGGCAAACAGGCCCGTCTGCTCACTGCCCCATACGATTCTGCGGTAAATGCCCTGAGGCAGCAGGCCTCCGTTGATGTCATAATCCGCATCATTGGCCAGCCTCCAGGGGAAAGCAGAGATGTGGGAGGAAAGCCTTGAGCGGTCCTTTTCTTTACCGGCATCCAGATATACGGCCTTACCGATACCGGCTTCTCCGATATAATCGTAACAGGTCCAGGTGCAGTCTCCGATAATATAAGGCAGCTTCTCCACCTTGTCCCAAACACGGTCTATCTGCATGGGAAAGCTTTCGGTTCCCAGAATCACCCGTTCCGGATAACGCTCCCCATCCGTTTCATAAAGATTATCCATATAATTATAGCCCACTACATCCAGCATACTGATAAATGGCTCGGAGTTCTCCTCCCACCGTTTCCGGGTATTCTGGCCGTCTGTTCCGGCATCCTCCCTTACGGCCTTGTCATCCAGGCCGGACCAATAGGTACACAGACCATTGGTAACGAGTCTGGTGGAATCCAGTGACCGTACATACTCCGTCATTTCCAGCGCCAGATGATAGCCGTCATTTAAGCCCCCTCTCTCCGGAATCTCATTGCCGGTAGACCAAAAGAGTACGGAGGGATGATTGCGGTCGCGTCGGATAAAGGCCTCCATATCCTCCTTCCAATGCTCCCGGAAAAACTGGCTGTAGTCCCCGGGCTGTTTGGCGATTCCCCAAGCATCAAAGGCCTCGTCAAATACATAAAGGCCTAAACGGTCGCAGGCTTCCAGCAGTACGGAGGAAGGAGGATTGTGTGCCAGTCTGACACAGTTAAAGCCGCCGTCCTTCAGGATTTTCAGCTTTCTGTATTCACTGTCATACAGGGAGACTGCCCCCAGAAGACCGTTATCGTGATGGATGCATCCTCCCTTCAGCTTCACCCCTTTTCCGTTGATGCGCAGTCCGTGGAGGGCATCTGCAGTTATGGTACGGATGCCGAAGAGCGTGCTATCTGCGTCCCTCATGCCAGTTTCGGAGGGCGGTATCAGATGGGTGCCAAAGGTTCCCAGTTCTTCGATTTCGGCGGTGACCTGATAGAGATTGGGATTTTCTGCATCCCACAGCCTGGGCTGCAGAACGGTCAGGGGGATGCGGGCCGTGGCCCTGCTGCCGGCCTTTACCAGGATCTTTGCACTCCGGCTGACGGAATCGGAGAGAGTCACGCTGACATTGACCAGACGGTCATCGGCAGTATCGTTTCCCACCGTGACCTCAGCGCCGAGAAAGGCCTCCTGGGGATTCTGGGCCGCATCAAAGTGAATACGTCTGGTATAAATAAAAATACCGTCAGGAACGATGTAGAGCTTGGGCGTGTGGGTCAGCAAAACCTGACGATAAATGCCTGCTCCGGTATACCAGCGGGAATTGGGCTGCATACTGGGATTGACACGCACCATAATCCGGTTTTCTTCTCCATAATACAGGCGGGAACCGATCTCTACACAAAAAGGGGTGTAGCCATAATGGTGTAATGCCAGTTCACACCCGTTGATCTCTACAGATGCATTCATCATCACGCCGTCAAACTGCAGCAGAACTCTTTCCCCCTCCCATTCTTTGGGAACGGAGAGCATCTTGGTATAGCAGCCGACAACGCCGGTGTAATACCCCATAGCGGCCTGGGCAGGGGCATCTTCTGTAACATCGCTTTCAATCATATAGTCATGAGGAAGATTTACCCGTTTTCCGAAATCCGTCTCATGGAGACATTGCCAGTAGGTTCCCGTTCGGAATTTCCAATCCCGATCCAAATTGATTGTTCTCATGCTCCGTAACCTCCTTAACCTTGGAATATTTATAAATTTATGCTATCATAAATCTTAACAAATGACAAGGGCATATACGTCAGCAAGTATTCAGGAGGAGAACATGTATATTACCAAAAACAGACAGACAGACGAGACGATTTGCCGGATGGCGGCAGCGGCATTTCCGGGAAAGCAGGTCAGCAATATCACAGAGCTTACGGAAGGAATGTGTAATGCCGCATATTGTGTAGAATTTGCGGACGGCATAAAAAGCATTCTGAAAATTGCCTCGGCGCATGGGGAAGGATTGATGGCAAATGAGGTCAATCTGATGGAAGCCGAAGTAAGGGCCATGCGCATCGTGGGGGAGAGAAATACCATAAGGGTGCCCCGGGTGCAGTATTATGACGTCTCTAAAACCATATGTAGCGGAAAATATTTTTTTATGGAGGCTCTCCAGGGGCAGAGTTATTCTTCCCTCAAAGAGGAGCTTACAGAAGCAGAAAGAAGTATCATTAACAGGGAAACGGGGCAGATAGCAGGAAGGCTCGCCGAGATAAAGGGCAGCGGCTTTGGGCTGCTGGCGGATGATGAGCATCAATACGCTTGCCTATATGAATTTATGCGGTATCTGATGGATAATGTGCTGGCAGATGCGGCTCAGAAGGCCATTGAGATGGATGTATCCGCTGATGAGGTTCTGACAAGGCTTGCAGAAGACAGGGAAGTTTTTGACCTAGTCACGCAGCCCACACTGGTTCACTGGGACATGTGGGACGGTAATATTTTTGTGAAGGATGGGCATATCAGCGGGATCATTGATTGGGAGCGGGCTTTGTGGGGGGAGGCGTTCATGGATGACCGATTCCGAAGACACACCATTAATGGGGATTTCCTGAGAGGTTATGGGCAGGAGGTATTTTCCAGGCAGGAAATGCGGCGGATCAACTGGTATGATATTTTTCTGTATCTGACCATGATGACAGAGGGGGCCTATCGAGGGTATGAGGATGACGGACAGTACCGGTGGGCAAGAATGCAGTTTGCAGAGGCATGGAAAGACTTGCAGAAGTAAGGGGCGGCGGCAGTCGATGCTTCCCTGTGTTCACAGAATTTTCACAAAAAATATTAGCACTCCTACTTGACGAGCGCTAATGCGTGTGTTATATTACAATTAGAACAAAGGAAAGGAAGCGAAAAGCCATAAAGCGGAAGGTTCCGATCCGGCGGTTCTTAATACAACACCTCGGATTTCTCCGATCGTGCTGAAACATATTTTGATATCATGGGAAAGGAGATATGACTTATGATGATGCCCAGTATTTTTGGAGAAAACTTGTTTGATAACTTTATGGAGGGGTTTGGATTCCCCGCATTTCCTGATGTGGACAAAGCACTGTACGGGAAGCATGCCAAGAACCTGATGAAGACGGATGTGAAGGAGACGGAGAACGGTTATGTGGTGGACATTGATTTGCCCGGCTTTAAGAAAGAAGAGATCGAGATGCAACTGTCCGACGGTTATCTGACCGTCAGCGCCGCCAAGGGCTTGGATAAGGAAGAGCAGAACGAGAAGGGCAGCTACGTCAGACGTGAGCGCTACAGCGGCAGCATGAGCCGCAGCTTCTATGTGGGGGAGCATGTGACGGAGGAGGATATCCATCCCCGGTATGAGAACGGTATCCTGACCTTCTCCATCCCTAAGGAAGAGAAGCAGTCAATAGAAGAGAAGAAGCATTATATTGCGATTGAAGGCTAAGCCTTCAGGAAAAACATGTTGCAGCAATGAAAAAGGCATTTCCCGGATGACCGGGAGATGCCTTTTTGTTCTATAGGAAAGCTCTCTGAACTTCCCTATAGAAACAAAAAAGTTCTCCCGGCAGGAACGCACTGCGGCGGAGAATCCTGCAAAGCAGTATTCTTTCTTGTGGAAATAAAACTGTCGTATTGAAAGGAAGTTAGTTTTGTGGTATACCTATACTTAGGGCTGGTTTCGCTTTATGCCAGGATTGATAAAGTATGTGGTTCGAATCGCTTAACAGATACAAGGTCACGCTGGCATGGATGTGTGAAAAAGGGAAAAAATAAGGAGGAATGAGATGAAAGAACTGGAATACCCATTCGTCCCGGAGGATTTATTAAAAAGGAAAAAAAATATCAGAAAACAGCTGCTTGCAGATACCTCTGCCAATTATATTGACAAAAAAATTGCAATTCTCGGCGGATCAACTACAAATACTATCCGGCAGATGCTGGAGCTATTTCTTTTAAACTATGGTATCAGACCCTCTTTTTATGAATCAGAATACAATCAGTATTATGAGGATGGGATGTTTCCCAATCCGCAGCTGGAGGCATTTGCCCCGGATCTGATTTATATTTGTACGGGAAACAGGAATATATCGGCTTGGCCGCACTTGTCAGATTCGAGAGAGCGGATAGAACAGAAGCTGCAGCAGACCATGGAAAAGTTTCGGGGACTGTGGGAGCGTCTGGCGCATACCTATCATTGCCCGATTATTCAGAATAACTTTGAATATCCGTTTTTCCGGTTGCTGGGAAATAAAGATGCCAGCGACATGCACGGCCGTGTAAATTTTATTACGACACTGAACTGCCGGTTTTATGAATACTCACAGACGCAGGAAAATTTCTATATCTGTGATATCAATTATCTGTCTGCATCCTACGGGCTGGAAAAATGGTCGGATCCGTATTACTGGCATATGTATAAATATGCCGTAGCAGTGCCGGCTATTCCCTTTCTGGCCTTTAATATTGCCAATATCATTAAGTCCATTTACGGCAAGAATAAAAAGGCATTTAATCTGGATCTGGACAATACTCTCTGGGGCGGTATTGTTGGGGAAGATGGGGCAGAAAATATCGAAATCGGGCAGGAAACCCCATTGGCCCAGACCTATAGCGAGTTCCAGGAATATTTAAAGCTGCATAAACAGCTGGGAATTCTGCTGACGATTAATTCCAAGAACGACGAGGCAAATGCAATCAGTGGCCTGAGCAGGCCTGACAGCGTATTGCACCCGGAGGATTTTGTCAATATTAAAGCGAATTGGGAGCCTAAGAGCATGAATCTGGTAAAGACAGCCCGGGAGATGGCGCTGCTTCCGGAAAGCTTTGTATTCGTAGATGATAATCCGGCAGAAAGAGCCATCATTGCAGAGCAGGTGAAATGGGCTGCAGTACCGGAAATCAATGGTGTGGAGCATTATATCCAGGTGATTGACAGATCTGGCTTTTTTGAGGTTACTTCCCTTTCACAGGATGATCTTAAGAGAACGGAGATGTACCGGGAAAATGCAGAAAGGAGCCGGCTGCAGGCATCTTTTGAGAATTATGAGGATTATTTGAAATCCCTGGAAATGAAAGGGGAAATCCGGGAATTTATTCCGGCATATATGTCAAGAATAGCGCAGCTTACCAATAAAAGCAATCAGTTTAATCTGACTACAAAGCGGTACAGTCAGAGTGAAATCGAGGCTATTGCCAGGGATCCGGAGCATGTAGCCCTGTATGGCAGATTATGTGATAAATTCGGTGACAATGGAGTTGTCAGTATTGTTATCGGGAGAATTGACGGCAGGATGGGGGAAGAGCTTCACATGGAGCTATGGCTTATGAGCTGCCGTGTACTGAAGCGCAGAATGGAATATGCGATGATGGATGAACTGGTTAAAAAAGCGCAATCCATCGGCATACAGAAGATCATCGGCTATTATTACCCTACCGCTAAAAATGCTATGGTCAGGGATTTTTATGAATTGATGGGCTTTACCAGGATTTCTGAGGACGAAGAAGGAAATACGGTATGGGAGTTTGTAATTCCGAATGAATATATAGAGAAACAGCAGGTAATAGAGCTGATACGGAGCCAATAGGCGCAGGAGGCCATAGAGTGAACGAGTACACATACGGAGAGATTCGCATAGGGCAGACAGAGAGCTTTTCCAAAGAAATTACGTTGGAGATGGAGGATGCCTTTCGTAAAATTACCGGAGATGAAAATCCGCTGCATAAGGATGACAGCTTCGCTGAGGAGATAGGGGGCGGCAGATTTCAGAAGCATGTATCCTTTGGGATGCTGACCGCTTCCCTGATGTCTGCCTTGGCGGGTCTGTATCTGCCTGGGAAGTATAGCCTGATTCACAGTGTGGAGCAAATCAGTTTTAAAAAGCCGGTCTTTGCGGGAGATATCCTGACGGTGACAGGTACAGTGGAAGATAAACGCCAGGGCTTGAATCTGATCTTTATAAAAGTCAAAATCACCAACCAGGAGGGGGAGGTGGTGCTGACTGCTCTTATGAAGGTATTGGTTCAGAAATAGAACAGAGAAAGGGAGAGAAGAAAAATGACCAGAGAAGAAGTTTTTGAGAGATTAAATAAGGTGTTTCGGGAAGTATTTGATGATGAAGATATCGTAGTCGGAGAGGAGACTACAGCAAAGGATATTGAGGATTGGGATTCCTTTGAACACATCAATCTGGTGGTTGCAGTGGAAGATGAATTTTCCTTTAAAATTCCGATGGGAAAAGTGGTCACCATGAAAAATGTGGGTGAGATGGCAGATATCATTTTAGAACTGGGGAAGTAGAGATGCGAAAAATTCTTCTGGTAGTTGGTGGATCGTCCGATGTGGGAATCGCAGCTATGTCGGCGATGATGGAGCAATACGAATTAGTAGTAGCACATTATCATCATATGAATGAAAAGCTTTTGGAACTGCAGAAAAATGCAGGAGAGAAGCTTCTATGTGTACAGGCAGATCTGTCAGACGGGGAAGAAACAAAAAAACTGGTGGATACGATCAGGGAAAAGAATGTAATTCCATCGGACATCCTCCATTTGCCTGCGGCTGCCTGGCAGATCAGAAGATTTCATAAGACGGCGTGGGAGGTATGGGAAAAGGGGCTGCAGATTTCTATAAGGTCTGCAGTCGAAATCTGTGCCGCCTTTTTGCCGGAAATGGCGAGGAGAAAACGAGGGAAAATCGTCATTATGCTTTCCATGGTTGTCAATGGAATGCCGCCTAAATACAGTGCGGATTATGTTTTGGTAAAATATGCGCTTTTGGGACTGGTAAAATCCCTTGCGGTCGAATATGCCGATAAAGGGATTACGGTAAACGGTATATCACCTGCATTGATGGAAACAAAGTTTGTGGAAGGGATGCACGATTATGTGATAGCAATGAATGCCCAGCAAAGTCCCTCGGGAAGAAATCTGAGTGTTGATGAGGTGATTCCCACAATACAGTTTCTGTTTTCAGAGGGAGCAGATTGCATTAACGGACAGAATATATCCATAACATGCGGAAGGTAAAACAATGACGGTGACATCTTTTGGGTTTTTGGGACTATTAGCAGCAGGGGTTGCTATCTATTACTGCGCACCTAAGAAAATACAATGGATTGTCCTTTTGGGACTTAGTATGGTTTTTTACTATTATGCAGCTGAACCGTTTACCATAATTTTTTTGATTATATCTACCGCTACGGCTTATATCACGACGAATCTGATGCCCTGTGCATCGGAGCGCATCAGAAAGCATATCTCCGGAATTGCAGTTATGGGGATTCTGATCAATGCGGTATTGTGGTTTGCGTTAAAGGGAAGTTCCTTTTGGCTGGCGGGTGCACGTGCTTTGCAGAGATTGATTCCGGATTTGAACATCCCTGTAGAAGGAACTTTGGTATCTGCCTTGGGCATGGGGTATTATACAGCCCAGGTTGTTGGCTATATTCTGGATTGTTACCGGGGAGTCAGCATTCCGCAGAGGAATCCCATAAAGCTTTTTCTGTTTGTTTGCTTCTTTCCCCAGCTGACGGTTGGCCCGATCAGTAAATACTCTCAGCTTCAGAGCCTTTATGAAGGACATCGCTTCAGCTACAGTAATTTGTGCTTTGGCAGCCAGAGAATCTTATGGGGGTTCTTTAAAAAACTGGTGATTTCCGATCGCGTGGGGATAATTATCAGTGCAATATGGGCTGATGCAGGGACATATACCGGGTTTTGGCCATGGTGCGCTGTGCTTTTATACCCCTTACAGATATATACAGATTTTTCCGGATGTATGGATATTGTCCTTGGGGCGGCAGAGCTTTTTGACATTAAGCTGCCGGAGAACTTTCACAATCCGTTTACTTCCCGCTCCGTACAGGAATTCTGGCAAAGGTGGCATATTACTTTGGGAATCTGGGCAAAGGACTATGTCTATTATCCCGTTTTAAAGAGTAAGGTACTGGTTTCTCTGGGACGGTGGACGAAAAAGCACTTTGGCAAAAGAGGGGCAAAGCTCATCCCCTGGGCCGTCGGAATGGGGATTCTCTGGTTTGTCATGGGATTCTGGCACGGTTCCATGAGACATATTTTGGGTTTGAGTGCATGGTATTGGATCATTCTGGTTCTGGGGGAATTATTTGCCCCTGTACTAAAAAAATTGATTCAGTTCCTGAAGGTGAATACGGAATGCTATAGTTGGAAACTTTTTCAGCGAATCAGGACATATGTCATATTTGCTTTTGGAACTGTATTTTTTGCCGCACCGGGATTCCATGCGGCATTGGAACGATATAAAATACTGTATACATCCCTCAAAAATCTGAACCCATGGATTTTTTTTGATGGAAGCATTCTGAATCTTGGGGTATCATGGATGGATGTAAATCTGGTCATAATAGGGACATATCTGTTGGTGAAGGTAGCATATTTGAGAGTTCATTACGGATATGCCAGAATCTGGATTCAGAAACAGATACTGCCATTCAGATGGCTGCTGTGGATTGTTTTATTCCTTCTGGTTTTGATCTATGGATTGTATGGGGCGGGATATGATGCCAGTCAGTTTATATACCAGGGCTTTTAGTATAGGATTGCGAGTTGGGAAGCGGAATGGAAAAGATGAAAGATAAGCTGAAAAAAATAACGGCATTTGTTCTTTTTATGGGGATAATCATTTTCCTGTTCTGTAAAGCGACCTGGATCTTCCGGGCAAATGGCGAGGAAGCCAGAGAGGATATTGTGGGCTTTAAAAACCAGGCCAATATAGATGTGGTGCTCTATGGCGGAAGTAACCTTTTACGATTCTATCAGCCATTGGAAGCCTGGAAGCAGAAGGGATATACCTCATATAATTATGCGACATCAGCGGCCAAGGCGGATCTGCTTAAGGAGTATATTGAAGAAAGCAGATCGACCAATGAAGCGCAGCTATATGTATGCGATATCCGTACCATTTCAATGGTGGAAAGCGTCGTGGATGAAGCGTCCTTGCGTAACTGGTCGGATTCCGTCCCGGTATTCTCCCCGGTTAGGCTGAAGGGAATCGGTTCGTTTCTGTTCTCGAGGGATTGGCAGGATCAGGATATTCCCTCCTTTTATTTTGATATCCTGAAATATCATGTGAATTATGAAGCATTGGGAAGCTCATACCAGTGGGCTTATACAGATTTAGGGAATATTTATAATGTGGACAAAGGGTTTGACCCCAGTCTGGCGCATGTGCCGTTTGAAGAGCCGGAAAGATATGACGGGAGGGGGGAACTGACTCAGCAGCAGGAAAAAGGTTTGAATAAGCTTCTGGATTACTGTGATCAGGAAAATCTGCAGGTGCTGTTTATCGTGTGTCCGTATATCATTTCGGAGTCAGACTGGCTGATCCTGAATACCTGTGGTGACATTATACAGGCCAGAGGGTATGAGTTTGTGAATTTCAACGAGTATTATGAGGAGATCGGCTTTGATTTTGAGACGGATTTCGGAGATGTAAATCATGTGAATTACCTCGGTTCCCAGAAGTATACTGCTTATCTGATGGATTATATTTCAGATCATTATGATTTGGCGGATCACAGAGGAGAAGAAGCATTTGACGGATGGAATAGCGACTATGCTATCTTTGCGCAATCACAAGAGGAGTGGCAGGAAAGTATAGATTCCCTGGTTGCCCAGCATCTGGAGGCAAAGGAGATCGGAGCAGGACTGGGGGATATCAGCGATCCGGAAAGATGGTACAATAAAATCCAAAATAGAAATTTTACGGTGATTATTCAGAAAAATGAAAGCTATGACTGGCCGACAGATGATGCGACGTTAAAAAAGATGCTTTCAAAATGGGAAATGGATATGTCAAAATCCTCCTATGTAGGGGTCTTCAGCGGCAATACCTGCATATTCAGTTCTAATGAAGGAGAGACATATTATGGAAATCTTGGCGTGGACAGAGGCCGGGGAACAAAGGAATGTACGGTCAGCGCAGGGGAGAACCCCCAGATGATTATAGATGGTACGGACTATTACAGCGAAGCGGAGGGCATACAGATCATCGTATTCGATAATAACTATCAAAAGATAGTGGATCATGCAGTGCTCAGTGTAAGCGGGGAGGAAGTGCGGATTATCCATCAGTAGGACATAGAGCGGCAGAGAAAACAAATTTACCCCTAAAGTATTTTCCCTTTCATCCGATAACAATAATAACAAGAATGAAGGAGCATTCTGGAAAGGAGGAGTCAGATATGCGGATAGAAGCGTATAACCAGGTGCAGCAGATCTATCAGACAAAGAGTGCCGGCAAGACACAGAAGTCTGCGTCCGCATCCAGGACGGACAGACTGCAGATCAGCAGCTTTGGAAAGGATATTCAGATTGCAAAAGCTGCGGTGGCTTCTGCTCCTGATATCCGTGAGGAGTTAACGGCTCCGATTAAGGAGAAGATACAGGACGGAACCTATGAGATCAGTAATGAGAGCTTTGCGGAAAAGCTGATCAGGAAGTATGAAGAAATGAGGTAATTGCCAGTGGCTAGTCTGATGGAAAACCTGATTGCAGTGCTGCAGCAGGAATGCGTAGAATACAACGGGCTGCTGGAAATATCCAGACGCAAGACGCCGATCATCGTTGCAGGCGATCTTGAACAATTACAGAAAATCACGGATGAGGAACAGGAATGGGTGGGCAGGATCACACATCTTGAAAAAAAGAGAACGGAGGTCACTGCCGACATTGCCAATGTGCTTAACAAGGATGTTACAACGATGAAGCTGAGAGACCTGGTGCAGATGCTTACTGCCCGTCCCGCAGAGCAGAAGCTTTTGGCAGATGCCTGCGATGAGCTGCAGAGTGCGGTATACCAGGTACAGGCCGTCAATGAACGGAACCGGGAACTGATACAGCATAGCCTGGAACTGGTCGAATTTGACATGAATCTCCTGCAGTCCATGAAAGCGGCGCCCCAGACAGCGAACTATAACCGGGGGGCATACAGCGCAGGGGAGACCATGGGGATCGCCGCCCATGGATTTGATGCAAAACAGTAAAGTAACACAGGGGTGATGTCATATGCCGTTAATGGGAAGTTTATATATAGGAGCATCCGGATTACAAACCAGTCAAAATGCGCTGAACACCACAGCGCATAATCTTTCTAATGTGGATACAACAGGCTATACCCGCCAGCAGGTACAGCAGGCGGCAAAGAGCTATGTCACCATATCTGTAAACCCGCATTCTGTAGCGAATCAGCAGACGGGTCTGGGAACTACTTATTCCAATGTAAAACAGGTCAGAGATTATTTTCTGGACAAAACCTACCGCAAGGAGTCCGGGCGGAGTATGTTCTACCAGGTGTCCACGGAAACCATGGAAGAGGTGGAGAGCCTGCTGGGAGAGATGAACAAAGAGGCCTTCCAGACGACCATGAGCGATCTGTGGACTTCCGTACAGGAGCTGGCAAAGGATCCCTCCAGTTCCGTGACGCAGAGCCTTTTTGTGCAACGCGCCGAGGAATTCATAGAACGTTCGGTGAATATCTATGAGGGCCTGAGCTCCTACCAGGATGATACCAACCAGCAGATCAAACAACAGGTGGACAAAATCAACGAGTACGGCAAGCAGATTCTGGCGCTGAATGATGCGATACGGGCGATTGAGGTCGGCGGTGTGGAGCATGCCAATGATCTGCGGGATACCAGGAATCTGATCCTGGATGAACTGGCACAGATGGTAGATATCTCCTATACGGAGAATACTTACGGAGATGTGTACGTACAGATTGAGGGTGTGGATTTTGTCAAAGGCTCCATGTGCTATGAGATCGGTCTGGATGTAGATGAGATTACAGGCTTCTATACTCCGTTTTGGCCGCTGAACGCCAATTACCGGGTACTGGAGGACGGCACCAGGGATTATGATATCACAGGCGCCGAGGTATTTGATCTGGATCAGGAGATCTCCACTGACCGGAACACCGATATCGGCGGGCTGAAGGCCATGCTGCTGGCCAGGGGTGACCACCGGGCGGATTATACGGATATTGAGGGAGACTATGATAGTATATCCCAGTCCATCATCATGAATATACAGGCAGAATTCGATCAGCTGATTCATAATGTGGCGACAAAGATCAATGATATTCTGGCAGAGGCAGCCGGCGTGCAGACTATGGATCTGACGCTGGCGGACGGTACGGTGCTGCAGGGTGTAAAAGCCTGTGAGGATAATGTGGGCGGTTATATGCGCCACGAGGACGGCAGCCCGATCCAGATGTTTTCCAAGATAACTACGCCGGGTTACGAGAAAGTGACCGGTGCGGACGGCAAGGAATACTGGGTGTACCGGGAGGAGGATCCGGCAGCAGCCGAAAGCCTGTATACCCTGAAAAATATCCAGATCGACCAGGAACTGAAGCAGTCCTCTTCAAAGCTGGGCTTTATGCTGGAGGACGGCTCGGTGGACATGAAGACGGCGGAAGCGCTGAAAGCCGCTTTTACAGAGGAGGTCTACACACTGAACCCCAATGTAAAAAAGACCACTAGCTTTATGGATTATTATTCCGATCTGGTGGCACAGGTGTCCAATTCCGGCTATGTGTTCCGCAGTATTTATGAGAACCAGCAGAATGCGGTGGAGTCCACTGCCAATGCAAGGGAGCAGGTCATAGGTGTGTCTTCCGACGAGGAGCTGTCCAATATGATCAAGTTCCAGAACGCTTACAATGCATCCGGCCGGTATATCAATGCGATCAGCGAGATGCTGGAGCATATCATTAATACTCTGGCTGTATA
>CALWLO010000038.1 GCA_944381545.1 uncultured Acetatifactor sp.
ATGTCAGTATTCGGGCTGCGCCAAAGTGATGTCACGGCAGCCTATGTCATGCCCTCCCATCAGTATCCCACCGGTGTGCTGATGCCTATCGGACGGCGGCTGGAGCTTTTAAAATGGGCGGACGAGGCGCCGCAGCGGTATCTGATTGAGGATGATTATGACAGCGAATTCCGCTATAAGGGCAAACCGATCCCCTCCCTTCAGGCTTCTGACAAGCACGGGAGGGTAATCTATATCGGAACCTTCAGTAAATCCATCGCACCGGCGATCCGTATCAGCTATATGGTGCTGCCTAAGGCTCTGCTGGAGCGGTATCGCCGGCAATACTCCTTTTATTCCACTACGGTATCCAGAATTGACCAGATGGTATTGGAGGAATTCATCCGGGAGGGATATTTTGAACGTTATTTGAACAAAATGCGCAAGTATTATAAGGAAAAGCATGATCTGCTCCTTGAAGAGCTGGCGGACTTTGAAGAGGCGTTTCAAATTACGGGAGAAAATGCAGGACTGCATCTGCTGCTGACCGGAAAGCGGGGACAGACAGAAGAGGAGCTGCTGACGGCCGCAGAGGCTGTGGGAGTGAAAGTATACGGTCTGTCAGAGAGCCTGGTGGGGAAAGCCGGGGAAAGAGAGGCCTTTGGGCGTTCCGGCGGGACAGTGCTCCTGGGTTATGGCGGGTTGGAAAAGGAGGACATCAAAAAGGGCCTGTCACTTCTGCGGCAGGCCTGGCTGTAATGATCTTTATTCTTCCTTGGAACCCTCCTGCGGGGAAGTCTCTTCCTCGATGGGAGAGTCCTCATCTGCGGCATCCTCCTCGTCGAAGAATTCTTCCACCTTTTCCTCCATCTTTTCCTCAGTATCGGCAATGGTCTGGGACAAAGTGGTGAAGTGATCCTGGGCGTCGGAGAGCTTCTCGGAAATGGTGTTTACGGCATCTCCTACTTTCTGCGCAACGGTCTCGGCAACAGCACCGGCCTTCTCTACAGCCTTCTCTGAGGCTTCCTTGGCCAGAGATACATAGTTGCGGGCAGGAGCGGCGGTTTCGTCCTCCAGATCATCGCTGAAGTTATCGTAGTCCTCATCCTCATCTGCGGCGGCTGCGGGAGCAGTATCCTTCTTGGAGAGAAAGTAATAGGCAGCTGCAGCAGCGGTGCCGGCAGCGGCAGTAAAGAGTAAGAATTTACCGAATTTTTTAGCCATGGGGTTACTCCTTTCAAAATATGTCTTATATAGATATATTAATACTATTTTGCGGAAATGAAAAGAGAATATGTATAAAAAATTTATTAAAATGTAAAGCTTCTTGAAAGCCTATTCCGGGTATGCTAAAATGTGAAAAATGCTATTGCAATATACATGGGGTATATATGAACGGGAAATTTTTTGACCTGAAGAAAGAAAAACAGGATAGAATGATTAACGCAGCCCTGAAAGTATTTGCCCTGCAGGGCTACCGTCACGCCAGTACGGATGAGATCGTCAGGGAGGCAGGCATCAGCAAGGGCCTGCTGTTCCACTATTTTACCAGCAAGCTGGGGGTATATACCTTTGTCTATGATTACAGCGCAAGGTATATGATTCTGGAACTGCGGGCCCGGGTGCCTGGGGGAGAAAAGGGGCTGTTTGCGGTTTACAGGGCCAGGGAGCTGGCAAGAATGCAGGCGATGAAAGGCTATCCCTATATGCAGCAGTTTCTGAACCGCTGTATGCAGGAGGATGTGAGCGAAGCGCTGCTGGCCACCGAGGATAAGCGTGAGAATCTGCTGGCAGAATATGAGCGGATACAGAGTCAGATCGATTATAAAGCCCTTCCCGCAGGTGTGGACGGGCATAAGCTGGAGCAGATGCTGGAGTATACGATACAGGGCCTGATGGGGCAGCATTTCCTGGAGGCATCCTTTCAGCCGGAGATGCTGTATGCGGAGATACTGGAATATATGGATATGCTGGAAAAACTGTGTAAGTTGTAAAAAGCCCTCCGGGCAGGATCGCACTGCGGCGGAGAATCCTGCAAAGCAGGATTCTTTCTTGTGGAGCTATTTGTTCATCTTATAAGGCGGATCGGCGGGATAGCCCCCTTTCAGCTTCTGCATACCTCTCTGGATCGCATCCCGGGAATTCTTCCAGTCCGCATCCTTGTTTTGATAGTCGAATTTCTCCACCATCCAGGATACGTCCTCATACAGGCGCTCCATATTTCGCTCCATCAGGGGCAGTACCACGTCATAGAACTGCTTCAGCTCTTTATCGGAGAGACGTTCATCCGCCGCACTGCACAGATCTCCGAAATGACTGAGACAGAACCCCTTGCTGTTTCTTACTTTTTCGCGGAATTTCTCATCCCTGCTGTACATGTAGAAAAAGGTATCCATATAGCGGGTATAATTATCTTTAAAGTGATCGCAGATATAGCAGGAAGCATTCTTTCGGGAGACCCACATGCTGATGCTGTTCCCTCCCGTGCTGCCCCGCAGCTTGTCCTTCAGGGAGAGCTTTCCCGGGGTAAAGGATGCAAACTGCTGCTTCATCTCCTGGATGGTTTTCTGATAGTGGGTTTTTAGGATCCAGGCATTGCCCAGAGTATTGCCGTAGACAAACATTTTCCGGAAATGCATGCGGCAGAAGCCTGCCCTGTCCGTGGCCTGGCGGATATCGGCTTCCATGTAGGAGCTGCCGTTGCCCAGACAAAAGTCCATCACATCCTGTTCCACTGCCCTCTCAATAAAACAGAAGGGGCATTCATCATGGGCCTCCATCGCTTCATTCAGCGGTATGGTATAAAGCTGTTCTTTCATAAATGGATACCGTCCTTTCAGGTCTTTACAACAGTGTAAATCATTTTTCAAAAAATGGCAATAAATCTTAAAAAGATGTAAAAAAATTATGAATAAAAGTCATGAAAACTTAAGATTAATTTACTTGAATTTCTGAAAAGCAGAAGCTACAATTTTAAATATAAAAAAGTGTGAGAGATGTGATAATCTTGTTATTCAGCAGTATTGAATTCTTGTTGTACTTTCTTCCGGTTTTTATCCTGATCTATATGATTGTCCCGCAGAAGCTGAAGAATACAGTACTGGTGCTTGGGAGCATAATCTTCTATGCATATGGGGATTCGCTGCGGCTTTGGCTTTTATTGATGTCGATATTTGCGAATTATTTGCTGGCCAGGATACTGCGGGGAAGGGTGGTGCTGATAGCTGCTCTGGCAGCAAATATCAGCGTTCTAGTGATATTTAAATATTATCAGGGAGGTGCGATGCTTCCCCTGGGCATCAGCTTTTATACCTTTCAGGTGGTTTCCTATCTGGTGGATGTGTACCGCCGGGAAGTACCGGCCGAGAGAAATATGATTGACTTTGCCGCATATATTATGATGTTCCCCAAATTAATCATGGGTCCTATTACAAGCTATGGAGCCATCCGGCAGCAGCTGCATCACCGAAGCTGCAGTGCGGAAGGCCTGCAGGAGGGAATGAAGCTGTTTATCCTGGGGCTGGCGGGGAAGGTTCTGCTGGCAGACAGGCTGGCGCTTCTGTGGCAGGAAGTACAGGTTGCCGGCTTTGAAAGCATTTCCACTCCATTGGCATGGATTGCGGCAGTAGCGTATTCTCTGGAGCTTTATTTTGACTTTTTGGGCTATTCCCTGATGGCCAGAGGGTTGGGGGAGATGCTGGGTCTGCGGCTGCCGGAGAACTTCCGGTATCCTTATATGGCTGTGTCTCTGCGGGAATTCTATCGAAGATGGCATATGACGCTGGGGGAATGGTTCTGCAAATATGTATATATTCCGCTGGGCGGCAGCCGCAGAGGGGAGTTTAGAACGATTTGCAATTTGCTGGCAGTGTGGCTGCTGACCTCTCTCTGGCATGGCATCACTTGGAATTTTCTGATTTGGGGCATGGGAATCTGCCTGTTGATTATTTTGGAAAGGCAGATTGGGAAGCTTTGGAAGGGTAAGGCGCCGGCTGTCTGTCATTTGTATCTGTGGCTGGTGATCCCTGTTACCTGGATGTGCTTTGCTATTTCGGATCTGGGACAGCTGAGGATCTATCTTGGCAGGATGTTTGGGCTAATTCCCGGTATGGCAGTGCACGCAGGAGACTGGCAGAAGGCTCTGGGAAATTACGGCCCGCTGCTGCTGGTAGGCTTGGTTGCCTGCACGCCGCTGATCCGGGGGATATACCGGAAGCTGAAAAAAAGATGGATCGGCATGCTCCTGCTGGCTCTGTGCTTCTGGCTCTGTATACACAGGATATTGGTGGAGGGGAATAACCCTTTCCTTTACTTTGATTTTTAATAGCGGTTCGCTGCAAAACAGTGGGAAATGGCGGATAAAGGCGGAGGATAATCTTGAGATGGTGGAAAAAATGGTCCTTTGTGATCATGCTTGGTATAACAGGTATCGTATATTTTGTGACGGATGAAAGTCTGACGGAGATGACCCGCTGGGAGAGAATGGATTCTGCGGGAGAGGAAAAGCCGGAGGAAGAATGGCAGCTTTTGGAGAGCGAGATGACTTTCACCTCCGTATCGGGAGATCCCCTTGCCCAGGAGGAAGGACAGGAGCCTAAGCTGCCGCCTCAGGAGGAGAGCCTGACAGAAGAGACATCGCCGGGAGAACAGGAAGAGATGCCGGTATCCGGGACTGCTGATACGGAAAGCATGCCGGATGAGCCTCAGATCAGGATCGGCAGAGTGGAGGATGACTATTTCAGCGACGCCCTGTTTCTGGGAGATTCCCGGACGGTGGGCATGTATGAATATGGCGGTCTTGAGGATATAGCTACATTTTATGCCTCTACTGGATTGACGATTTACAAGCTTTTTGATGCTCAGATCGCAGAGACGCCGGGTGAGAAGGAAAAGATTACCGTGGAGGAAGCCCTGCAGCAACAGAGCTTTCGCAAGATCTATATTATGGTGGGTATCAATGAGATGGGCCGGGGAACAGTGGAGAGCTTTGCCGAGACCTATGGGGCAGCGGTTGCCCATCTGCAGGAGCTGCAGCCGGAGGCGGTGATCTATATTCAGGCGATTCTGAAAGTAACTACGGAAAGATCCAATCAAGGAGATTATATCAACAATGAAGGCATTGAGGCCCGCAACGAGGCTTTGAGCAGGCTGGCGGACGGGAAAAAGGTATTTTACCTGGATCCGAACCAGGCAGTCTGTGATGAGGATGGAGGGCTGGTACAGGATTATACCTTTGACGGGGTACACCTGAAAGCGAAATACATTGGTTTATGGAAAGAATACCTGAAGGATAATGCGGTTTTGCTGGACTGATTCGGAATTGTCCCATGAACTGTGCTCGACCGAATTCCATATAGGTTTTATCAGGTTTAAGAGGCATCGTATAAGATGATAAAATTTAGTTCACCTGCAATAAAAATATTGCATTCTGAAAATTTTACTCTAACCGTGTACTCCTATTCCAATTCTAAACCGATTTGCTATAATCATTTTTAGCAAACGTAAATTATTGGCAAGAATAGGAAACGTATTTATGGAATTTGGAGAAAGATTTTATCGCCTCCGCATAGAGCGGGGAGTTTATCAAAAAGAATTAGCCGTATATCTTCATGTTTCCGTTGGCACTATATCCAATTATGAAAACGGTGTCCATTTTCCGGATCTGAATGCCTTGTGCAAAATTGCCGACTATTTTCAGGTTTCTGTAGACTATCTGCTGGGTCGTACGGAGTATGCTGCTCCCATTGAAGAACTAAACCGGAAGTTTGTAAGCCAATATACTTGCAGCGGCGTTATGAACACCATTCTCGAACTGTCTCAGGAAAGCCGTGAGGATCTGATCAAGTATCTGAACATGCTGAAGCTGTATGATGTACACAATCATATTTCCACAGGTAAAAATGAAACAATTTCAGAATCTTAATAGGAATGTAAATAACGGTTAATGGGCGGAGGATTATGGGCTTCGGGCTAGCTGCGGCAGGCATCCAGCAGTGCCCGGACATCCGCAAAAGCATATGTGGGTTTATATTGGCTGTGAGCCACCTCCTCGGGGGTGGCTTCTCCTGTGTAGAGGACGCAGGTATCCACACCGGCGTTGATGCCGCAGGCAATATCCGTATAGAGCCGGTCCCCTACTACCAAAGTCTGTTCGTCAGTAAAGCCGGAATCGGCCTGGCAGAGTGCCACTACCTCAGGATTGGGCTTGCCCAGATAGCGGGGAGCCTTGCCGGTGGAAGCGGTAATCATCTGGCAGATAGAGCCGCAGTCCGGGATAAAGCCAAAGTCTATGGGACAGCAAAGATCCGGATTGGTTCCGTAAAAGGGCACGTCTGTGGTGGACAGGATCCGGCAGGCCCGGACCAGCTTCTGGTAGGTCAGTTCGCTGTCATAGGCCACGACCGCACAGGCCGCATCAGCCTCCGGCTCCTCTGTAACTGTCAGGCCGTTGCTGCGCAGCTCTGCGATGAAGGAGGCTGTTCCCAGCACATAGATCTTATCCTGGGCATGGTGCTGCTGTAAAAAGCGGAGGGTCATATAGCCGGAGGTGACAAACTGGTTTTCCGTGGTCTCCAGTCCAAAGATCTCCCGAAATTTCGCCACATAGTCCGCATTGCTTTTGGTGGAATTGTTGGTGATATAATAGGCTCTGCCGCCAATGGAATGAATATAATCCAGCAAGGGGCGGCTGCCGTCATATAGGGTATCCCCAACAGCGATAGTACCGTCAATATCAAACAGAAACAGTTTCTTATCTGTCAATGGCGTCATGCGAAATCCACCTTCCTTCTATCTATATCTTTGCTCTGATCATATGTTTGACTTGAATGAATCCTAACACAAAATATTGTCCTGTGCAAGAGAATGCTTGCAACAAATTTGCTTCGGTGCTACACTTAACAGGTAGCGCTGCGCCGTAGCGGGTATAAAGCCTTACTGCCGAAAGCGCACTCGGGAGGAATATTGATTAAGACAAAGGAGTGTCTGCCATGAAACCGACTTGTTTTGCAAGACCGCCGAAATTCTGGACCCGGCTGGTGATGATGATTATCGGAGTGACGGTACAGGGTTTTGGCCTGTCCCTGCTGATCCGGCTGAAGCTGGGGACGGATCCCTGTTCCTGTCTGACCCAGGGTGTGATCAACTATGTGCCCATCAGTTTTGGTACAGCCCAGCTGCTGTGCCATCTGGTAACCTTTATTTTCGTGCTTCGGTTTGATATGAGTTATATTGGCTTTGGTACTATCGGCAACATGGTGTGCCTTGGCTACATATCGGATTTCTTTGGCTGGATCTGGGATATGGCGCTGCCCCAGGGCTTTTTTTCCTCCGCAGCGGTTCGATACGGTTTGTTGGTGCCGGTGCTGATTGTCTTCATTTTGGGGGCATCTACCTACCTGACGGCAGGGCTTGGCTCTTCGCCTTATGACGCACTTCCCTTTATTATCTCCCATAAATGTAAAAAAATATCCTTTAAAGCGATCCGTATGATCTGGGATATTTGCTTTATGGCAGCCGGTTTTGCATTGGGAGGCGATGTGGGAATCGTGACCCTGGGCGTGGCATTTTTCCTGGGTCCGGTAATCGCTTTTATGCAGAAAAAGCTGGCGGTATTTTTGAAACCATAAATAGCGGAATAAGGGAAAGGAATGCCGGTGGGCAGATGGCCCTGCGGTATACAGGAAAAGAATAGCATGAACGATAGAAAATATAAATCCAGTACATTAATAAAGCGCTTTTTGCCTTATTATAAACGGCATATCCGAGTGCTTTGCATGGATCTGTTCTGCGCAGCGCTGACAACGATTTGCGAGATTGTGCTGCCGCTGATTATCCGGCACATTACCAATCAGGCCATGGAAGATCTGGCATTACTGACCGTAAGGACTGTGGGCGGTTTGGGACTGCTCTATCTGGTACTGCGGCTGATTGATGGAGCAGCCTACTATTATATGGCTTATACCGGACATGTGATGGGTGTGGATATGGAAACAGATATGCGCCGGGATGCCTATGGGCATCTGCAGAAGCTGTCAGATACCTATTACAGCAATACCAAGGTGGGACAGATTATGGGGCGGATCACCAATGACCTGTTTGATGTGACGGAGTTCGCCCACCATTGCCCGGAAGAATTTTTCATTGCTGGAATCAAGGGTGTAGCCTCATTTATCATTTTATGCTCCGTCAATGTACCGCTGACATTGATTATCTTCTGTATCATCCCGGTGATGGTGGTAGTCTGCGGAAAGATTAATTTGCGGCTTCGGGCGCTGTTTCGTCTGCAGCGGCAGCAGGTGGGGGAACTGAATGCCCGGATCGAGGATAGTCTGCTGGGGCAGAAGGTGGTAAAAGCCTTTGCCAACGAAGCTGTGGAAAATGACAAGTTTGAACAGGACAATCAAAAGTTCTATCAGATCAAAAAGCGCAGCTATCGTTATATGGGGGTTTTCCAGTGTTCCACCCGGCTGTTTGACGGCCTGATGTATCTGGTGACCATTGTGGCAGGCGGCCTTTTTGTAATAGAAGGGGCTATCGGCCCCAGTGATCTGGTGGCCTATGTGATGTATGTGACCACCTTTATAGCCACAATACGGCGGATCATTGAATTTGCCGAGCAGTTCCAGCGGGGAATGACCGGTATAGAGCGTTTTCTGGAGATCATGGATGCGGATGTTGAGATTTTTGACGAGCCGGGAGCGGTGGATCTGGAGCATCCCGCCGGTCATATTGTGTTTGAAAATGTAAGCTTTGAATATCCGGATGATCACAATCAGGTGTTCCGAAATTTGAATTTGAGTATTTATCCCGGAGAGAAGGTGGCTTTGGTGGGGCCTTCCGGCGGCGGCAAGACCACCCTGTGCAATCTGATTCCCCGGTTTTATGATGTGACAGAGGGCAATATCTATCTGGACGGCAAAAATATCAGGGAGCTGACCTTAAAGAGCCTGCGCCGCAGCATCGGCGTAGTACAGCAGGATGTATACTTGTTTTCCGGTACGGTTTATGAAAATATTGTCTATGGCAGAATCGGAGCTTCCCGGGAAGAGGTGGAGGAAGCGGCGAAGCGTGCCGGGGCCCATGAATTTATCATGGATCTGAAGGATGGCTATGATACCTATATCGGGGAGAGGGGAGTGAAGCTTTCCGGCGGACAGAAGCAGCGGATCAGTATTGCCCGGATGTTTTTAAAGAATGCGCCGATTATTATTTTGGACGAGGCAACTTCGGCGTTGGATAATGAAAGTGAATATGCAGTGGCCAAGTCTCTTGCCGCATTGTCTGAGGGACGTACTACACTGACGGTGGCTCACCGGCTGTCCACGATTCGAAACAGTGACAGAATACTGGTATTGACGGAGAATGGCATCGCTGAGGAGGGGAATCATGAGCAGCTTATGGCATGGAAGGGGATCTATTATCATCTGTATGAGATGGCCAATGAGATGAAATAGGTAACTGTTACGGAAACAGAAAGAGCACACCGGTTAATCATTGACATGGAATTGCCGGGATGTTAGACTGAATATATGTACGGAAAGGATAATACGGGTGGGAAAATCATGGGTGAAGCAAAAGAGAAACTTATAGGAAAACAGAAAGAAAAGGCACCGAAGCAGGCTAAAGGCAGATTATCTCCAAACAGTCTGGTGGTTAAGATGGTCGGCGCCTTTGTGATACTGATTATTATGATCTTTCTGGTCGGCACAGTTTCTTATATGGTGGCGAAGGATGTGGTTAGTGAGGAAGTAAAAGCTTCTCTGGCAGATACTGTTGCCGCCAAAGGAAGCTATCTGGAGCTGGGGCTTCAGCAGGTGGACAACCAGATGCTGGAGATCATCTCCATGGACGAGTGTGCGGCCTTTTATCTCAATCCCAATCTGGATATTAAGGCACTGACCAAGGAGCAGACCACTGCAAAGGGGGAAGTAGATGCCAAAATACGAAGCATGCAGTCCATCTCAAGCTTTGTTTATCATGTATATCTGATCAGCGATGTTGCCAGTGGACTGACCACCACGCCCGCAAACCTGAATGTGGGGATCTACGAGGATTTTGTGGCCTCTGCAGAAGGACAGCAGATCGACGCATCCGAGCAGAAATGGGGGTATATCGGCGCACATCCTTATCTGGAGCAGGTGGTTCATAATGCAGAAGAAAAATTCAACTGTTCTAATTATGCCATCAGTATGTGGCGCAAGGTGAATTTTAATACCAATCTGATTCTGATTGTGGATATTGATAAAAATGCCATATATGAGGCTCTGGCAGAGCTGGATTACGGAGAGGGCAGTTATGCGGCATTTGTGGCGCCGGATGGGAACGAGACCGTGTACTGCGGCGGCGGAGCAGCCCAGGAGGAAATGCCGGTATTCGGTGAACTGGAGGCTTATCATCATGCGCTCTCCGCTGAGGCGTCCGACGGGTATCAGGAGATTCGTTTCCAGGGGCAGTCCTATGTATTTGCTTACTCCCGGATCGGTTCCACCGGCGCAATGCTGGTTACCTTGGTGCCCACCAGCCAGTTCCTGGGAGAAACCCGGAGCATTCAGCTAATTACCTATATGATGGTATTGATTGCACTGGTGATCGCCGTGATCATGTGCATCTTCCTTTCCGGCACTTTAGGACGGGGCGTGACAGAGATCACAAAGCCTCTGGATAAGGTATCCCAGGGAGATTTTACCGTTGAGGTTTATCTGAAGCGTAAGGATGAATTCGGTCAGATAGCCCGGAGCTTGTCACATATGATAGCTAACATGAGAACGCTGATCCTGGGAATGCAGGGAGTGATGGGAGCGCTTCAGCATGCATCCGAGCAGGTAGGGGACAGCACCCAGCGTCTGACCCAGTCCAGCGATGAGATCCTGGGAGCGATTGAAGAGATTGACAGAGGGGTGTCCCTGCAGGCGGAGGATGCTCAGGACTGCGTGGTGCAGATCAATGCTTTGTCGGAGCAGATCCGCACCGTGTATGAATATACGGATGAGATCAGTAAGATCTCGGAGGATGCCAACAGGACGATTACGGATGGAATGGAGGTTATTGATGAGCTGAGTGAGAAATCCAAGGCGACTGTGGAAATTACCGGCGCAATCCGGAAGGATATTTTATCTTTGACCGAGCAGACCCGTGCCATCGGCAATTTTGCAGGAGTGATAGATGAGATTGCCTCCCAGACCAATCTGCTGTCCCTGAATGCTTCTATTGAAGCAGCCCGGGCCGGAGATGCAGGAAGAGGGTTTGCGGTTGTGGCAGAGGAGATTCGGAAGCTGGCAGATCAGTCCCTGAATGCGGCGAAACAGATCGGCGAGATCGTAAATAAGATCCAGATACAGACCGGTCAGACTGTGGATGCGGTGCATCACGCCGGAGATATCGTTACTTCCCAGAGCGGTTCCCTGGAAAAGACCCAGGAGGCTTTCCATAAGGTGAATGACCGGGTAAAGATGATGGCAGATAACCTGTCCCGGATGACAGCCGGTATGGCGAAGATCGAGGAGTCAAAGAAGGAAGCGGTGAATGCGATTACAAATATTTCTGCTGTGTCGGAGCAGACCAGTGCTAATTCCGTACAGGTAGACTCCATTGCCAAGCGTCAGAAGGAATATGTGAGCGAGCTGAAAGTAACGGTGGAGCAGTTAGAGGAGAGAGCAAGGGAGATGGAAGAAGCTGTAAGCCGGCTGAAAGTAGAATAATCTCCGGATCTCGGATTGCAGCAGATGGAGGAAAAGAAAGCGCCTGTCCCGTTGAGGGACAGGCTATTTTTTACTGATTTTCCCGGGATCTGGCGGTGATGATCCAAGGGGACGGATCTGTCTTGAAGGTGTTATTGCTGCCCAGCTTGGATACGGATACTTGTATCGTATCAACATCTTCGAGCCCCAGGGCATTCAGGACAGCGGGCAGACCGGCGGCGGTCTTGAAATCCAGCGTGTAGATCACCACGTTGATATTGGGATTGATACCGGTCAGGTAAGCCAGCTCCTGGTCGGTGCTGGCAGAAGCAACCAGAAACACCAGGGAGGGAACAGGACAGTCTTTCATGCTCTCCGCATCCACATGGTCGATGATCCGCACATTATGTAGGTCAAAATGGGCCACATTGTCTTCTAGAGTAGCCCGGTCAGCCTGACTGTATTCTACAGCGGTGACAGATCCCTCCGCAGCGATCAGCGCCGCTTCGATGGCAATGCTTTCGCCGCCGATAACTACCAGATCGTCCTGGGGATCCACTGCCATCTTATTCAGGATAATGGCCCGGATTTCACTGCCCACATATTGGATGGAGCCTCTTTGCAGCAGCTCATTACTCAGGCCGATCTTTGCACTATTACGGGCATTGGGATTAATGATCAGCATACCGGCGGAGGCATTGATACCCCTGTCGATCATATCCTTTACCTGTTTGTGCAGGATCTGACCGCTGGGGTCGGAGCCTTCGTTATACCAGACCTCACACTCGCCCAGACCTGCGTTCCAAAGGCGATAAAAGATATCGTCAATGCCGGCGTTGGTGAAAACCAGTGTGGTCTTATGGGCTTCCACGGTAGGGATCACATTCTTGTTTTTTCTGGTAATATCAATGATTTTCACATGCTCTAAGTCAATGGTGGTGTTCTGGGAATAGTACTGCAGCCAAGATAATATCACATCATTGGTAAAGATCTGTTTTTCCATAGGTAAGCTCCCTTCATCGTCATTGTTTTCATTATATCATGATTGCTTCGCCATCATGATACTGATGGCCATTCGGCCGTTCCCTTTCCAGAATAAGGTCATTATATCATCAAATCCCTTGTCAGTGCAACGGGAAAGCAAGATTTTTCCATGGAGCGGTTGCCTTTTGTCAAAAATTACGTTACAATACAATCGTGAAAATCAACAGTATCGGAACGGATAATAGAAGTTTGGACGTTGGAAAGAGGAGTCTATGGAAGAGAGAAAATATGCATTATTGATTGACGCAGAAAATACCAGCCCCAAATATGTGGATGTCATCATCAGTGAGCTGAAAAAATACGGTATCATTACTTATCAGAGAATGTATGGGGATTTTACCAACCCGGATCTGGCCGGATGGAATAAAAAGGCCTTGAAATATGCTATTGTACCGATTCAGCAGTCCCGGTATTCCACGGCTAAAAATGCGGCGGATATCATGCTGGTCATCGATGCCATGGATATTCTGTATCAGGACAGGATCGACGGCTTCTGCATTGTGACTTCGGACAGTGATTTTACCCGCCTGGTAAGCCGCCTGAGGGAGGAAGGCAAGTCCGTAATCGGTATGGGCAAGAGCGATGCCTCCAAGACCTTCATCGCTGCCTGTGATGAGTATAAGTTTTTGGATAAGATCGTAGATGATGAAGCAAGGGGGGACAGACCTGCTGTGGAGAAGGATTCCATTACTCCCATCGGAGAGATCAAGTCCGCCATTAACAATCTGCTGCAGGAGTGTGAGAATAACGGTGAGCCCGCCAATCTGGGTATGGTAAAAAGTAATCTGCAGAGACTATACCCTGATTTTGATGAAAGAAACTACGGATATAATGCCATGATGAAATTCATCACGGAGGCTACGAAGTTCAAGATTGTTAAACAGGGATCAACGATTCTTGTAGTTAGAGGGGGACAGGGCGCTTCCGTCAACGTGGAGGAGAGCGTGAAGCAGTATATTATCCGTAAGGCAGAGCATACGATAAAACTGGAGATCCTGGGTCAGCAGCTTCATGAGCATTTCCCGGATTTTAAGTATAAGGATTACGGCTACGCCCGGCTGTCCCGCTATGTGAGCAGTATAGAAGGGGTGCAGATTGACTGCAATAATATCGTGTCCAGACAGTAAGAGTTCCATGAGAAGCCGGGAATGCATATGCGCATGTCTGGAGGGTGATTGCCGTAATTTCGGAGAAGGAGGTAAGAAGCGTATGTATCCCTACATTGACATGCATTGCGATACTCTGCTGAGAAGTCTCAGGGAGGGAAGCCATACCATTTATGACGGGGACGGGATGCAGAGCATCCTGCAGATGAAGGAGGCCGGACAGCTTTGTCAGTTTTTCGCTGTTTTCTTCCCGCCCCGGGAAATACCGGTTAAGGATCTCGAATTTGACCTGCCGCCTGATGAAGAGTATTTTCAGATATTGGCACGGAATCTGAAGACCGAGGTGGACGCCCATGGGGACATCATCCAGATGGCCTACCGGTATGAGGATATCATAGCCAATCAGAAAGCAGGAAAAATGTCGGCGGTTCTCACGGTTGAGGATGGCCGGATGGTGGACGGAAAGATGGAAAGGCTGGTATACTTATATGAAAGGGGAGTGCGCGCCATTTCCCTGACCTGGAACGGAGCCAACTGTTTCGGATTTCCCAATTCCCGGGATAAAGAAGTCATGGAGGCGGGGCTGACGTCTTTCGGCAAAGAGGCTTTGGAAGTGATGAACGATCTGGGAATTCTGATTGATGTGTCCCATCTCTCGGACGGCGGCTTTTATGATGTTGCCCGGATCAGCAGAAAACCCTTTGCAGCCACGCATTCCAACTGCCGTGCGCTGACGCCCCATCCCCGGAACCTGACGGATGAGATGATCAGGCTATTGGCAGAAAAAGGCGGTGTATCAGGCTTGAACTTTGCACCGGAATTTGTCAGTCCCGACATGACCGCCAAGGAAAGCACTGTGGAAAACCTGGCGGCGCATGTGCTGCACTTTATGAAGGTAGGGGGCGAGGACTGTGTAGGCTTGGGTACGGACTTTGACGGCATCGGCGGCAGCCTGGAGATCGGGCATCCCACCCGGATGTATCTGCTTTTTGACCTGCTACAGAAAAAGGGAGTGACGGGACGGCAGCTGGATAAGCTGGCCAGCGGGAATGTACTGCGAGTGATTCGGGAAACCATGGGCCGGCAGCCTGATATTAGTACAGCTCTGAAGAATAAAAACTTTTCGCAATAAAAAGATCAGAAATTCTCCGCTTTTCTCCTGTCTGGTGTAAAAT
>CALWLO010000039.1 GCA_944381545.1 uncultured Acetatifactor sp.
CCGAGCAGGAACCGCAGGTGGGACACACCTTGTTTTCAAATTCACACACATCCTCCTCTGTCATAGTGCCCGCCGCATAGGCACCCACTGCCTCAAACATGGAGGACAGGCTTCTTTTCTGTCCCTTTACATGTCCTGCCAGCATGGGGCCTCCCGATACAAATACTGTGGGGAGATTCAGACGTGCCGCTGCCATCAGCAGTCCCGGTACGTTTTTGTCACAGTTCGGCACCATCACCAGGGCATCAAACTGATGGGCAATGGCCATACACTCGGTAGAATCCGCAATCAGGTCACGAGTCACCAGGGAATACTTCATACCCACATGTCCCATGGCAATACCGTCGCACACAGCAATGGCAGGGAATACCACCGGCACACCGCCGGCCTCTGCCACGCCCAGCTTCACGGCATCTACGATCTTATCAATATTCATATGGCCGGGTACGATCTCGTTATAGGAACTGACGATACCCACCATGGGCTTTTTCATCTCTTCCTGGGTAAATCCCAAGGCATTAAACAGACTTCTTGCCGGTGCCTGCTGCATTCCGGCTCTTGCATTATCACTTGTCAACATTTCCTTTTCCTCCTGTCTGAAAGTTCGTAACAGTTCCGCTGCTTTATCTTTATATGCGCTCTGCGATCAGGTCTCCCATGCGAGCCGTACCCACCTGGGTTATCTCCTCTGTCACTGTTTCCCCTTTCTGGGGCATGATATCAATGGTTCTGTAGCCCTCGGCAAGCACTTGCTTGACCGCCGCTTCCACCGCATCGGCCTCCCTGTCCAGATCAAAGGAATACCGGAGCATCATGGCGGCGCTTAAGATGGTAGCGATGGGATTGGCAATACCCTTTCCGGCAATATCCGGCGCCGAACCGCCGCTGGGCTCATACAGGCCAAATTTTGTATCATTTAAGCTGGCGCTGGCCAGCATACCGATGGAACCGGTCACCATGCTGGCTTCATCCGACAGGATATCGCCGAACATATTCTCTGTCAGGATCACATCAAACTGAGCGGGATCCTTTACCAGCTGCATGGCGCAGTTATCCACCAGCATATGCTCCAGAGTCACCTCAGGATAGTCCTTTGCCACTTCCTCCACCACGGCTCTCCAAAGCCTGGAGGAATCCAGCACATTCGCCTTATCCACGCTGGTCACCTTCTTACGGCGCTTCATCGCAATATCAAAGCCCTTAATGGCAATCCGGCGGATCTCGTTTTCATCATAGGTCAGCGTATCAATGGCCTTACGGACGCCGTTTTCCTCCACGGTTCTGCGTTCGCCGAAATATAAACCGCCTGTCAGTTCCCTCATAATCATCATATCAAATCCGGCCTTGCTGATCTCTTCCTTTAAGGGACATGCCGCCGCCAGCTCATCATAGAGAACTGCCGGGCGCAGATTGGCAAAAAGGTTCAACTCCTTACGAATTTTCAGCAATCCTGCCTCCGGGCGCAGATTAGGTGGCAGCTTATACCAGGGGGAGGTGGTGGTGTTGCCGCCGATGGAACCCATCAGCACTGCATCCGCCGCCTTGGCTACGGCCACCGCTTCCTCCGTCAGTGGCACCCCGCATGCGTCAATGGACGCACCACCCATCAGAATATCCGTAAAGTTCATGCTGTGGCCGTACTTTTCCGCCACCTTGTTTAAGACCTTTTTCGCCTCTGCAACAATCTCAGGGCCAATTCCGTCACCGGGAATACAGGTAATCTTCAGTTCCATCATTCTCTCTTCCTTTCCTCTGCCGTCTCTTTCCTGATCGTTTCAACGGCCATAAACCCCCTTTTCCCGCTTACAGGGTATATAAAGGGATTATTGGTAACAGTATAGCACAGTCTGTGTTATTCTTCAAATACATATTGTTTATATTTTTTATAACTGCAGATTATACATTTTCTGTTTCAGTTTATCGGATGCAAAATCTTATTTCCTGATGAAACTTTGACATGCCATGGTGCATACAATACACTATAAAAAAACATGGAGGCACTATCATGAGTGACTTAACTGCTACTAACTGCGGCTGCAACAACGGCTGCAATAACGGATGCGGATGCGGCAACGGCCTGTTTGGCGGCAGCAGCAGCTGCTGGATCATCCTGCTCTTATTATTCTGCGGAAACGGATGCGGTAACGGTCTGTTAGGCAGCAATAATGGTTGTGGTTGCGGATGCGACAATAACAACAATAATTGCTGTGACTGGCTGATCTGGATCCTGCTGCTGTCCTGCTTCTGCGGCAACAACAATAGCTGTGGCTGCAACCGCTGCTAAGATGCAAGCATAGCTTAGAAGGAGGCAGGTCCCTTTCGGGGGGCCTGCTTGCCGTAAAAACAGGCTATCTGCCTGCAGCATCACCCGCAAATACCTATTGAAGCAATATCATAAGCACGCTTACGATATGCACAGAAAGGAGACTATGGATAAAGTAACCGCTTTCGATGCCCTGTTCACCAACAATCAGATCCAGAAGCTGAAGGTCCTGGTTTCTTATGTGGACAGCCCTCTGCAGCGTCAGCTCGCAATCTATATCAAATTTCTGGAGTTAAAATACACCCTGGATCTATTCCGGCATTACCCAGAGTTATCCGTCTCTCCAATGCCTCGGGAGGGCCCGCCGGAACCAGCCAAGCTCTGTCAGGAATTCGCCCCTTATTGCAGTCTCCAGGAACAACGGCAGTTGGATCAGTTCACCTCCATACTCCAGACCATGAGCCATTATCAGGAGATTCTGGAAATGGTGCAGATGTTCCAGGAGATGTTTCCCGAAGGAATGAACTTTCCCGGCGGAGAATCGTCCCAAGCGTCCACTGCCTCAGAGGGCGGCGCTGCCTCCGGCGGCGGTCCGGATATGATGGCTGCCGGACTGAGCAGCCTGTTTGGAGAAAATACGCCTGATCTGTCCCAGCTCATGTCCATGATGAACCTGTTTTCGTCTGTGAATTCTCCCTTTACGGACCCTTCAGCGGATGACACCTGTGCCAATACTTCGCCTGGCGATTCTGGGCCCGATGATGCGCCGATCATCTAAAATGGAGAGGAAATAATAAATATTTAGTGCTTATTTTTTTAGAAAAAGAGGAGGAACACCATGGAACCTACCGCTGATATTCCCAGCTGGATGGAGGATCCGTCCGTCCAGAATATTCCGCCGGAGAAGCTTGCTTTTCTGTCACAGCTCTACAAGCAGGGACAGGGCAAATCCCAGAAAGAGATGATGGCCTTTCTCATGCCAATGATGGCTCAGGCCAGACAAAAGGGACTCACCTTTACCCCCCGGGAGCTTCAGATCGCCGTAGCAGCCATCCGCAAATCCAGTACTCCCGAGGAGCTTCGACAGATCGACCAGATTATGAATAAAGCGAAAAAATCAACCTGAAACACAAATTATCAAAAAAAAGCTGATATCTGCTATTGCAGACATCAGCTTCACTATTTGATTCGTCTGAGACCCTTACGGCTTTACCACAATATTCACCAGTCTGCCGGGTACATAGATCTCTTTGACAATGGTGCCTGTCAGCTTGTCGCCAAGCAGCTCCTTGGCTTTGGCAATAACCTGATCCTTCTCCAGATCCTTGGGAATGGAAAAGGTTCCCCGCATCTTGCCGTTGACCTGCATTGCCACTTCCACCGTTGCTTCAATGGTCTTAGCCTCCTCATACTCCGGCCAGGAGGTCTGATATACTCTGCCGGCAAAGCCACAGATCTGCCATAATTCCTCGGTAATATGGGGTGCCACAGGGTTCAGCAGAGTCAGCAGGGTCTTGTACTCTCCTCTGGTTACGGCATTATTCCTGTTCATATCATTGATCAGCGCCATCATAGCGGCAATGGCGGTATTATACTTCAGATTTTCATAGTCGCTGCTGACTTTCTTGATCGTCTGGTGCATCTTGGTCTCCAGCTCAGCGCTATAGCCGTCGCCGTCTACCAGGATATCCTGCAGCTTCCACACTCTCTCCAGGAATCTGCGGCAGCCCTTTACCCCTTCCTCGCTCCAGCAGGCAGACAAGTCAAAGGCGCCGATAAACATCTCATAGGTACGCAGGGTATCTGCTCCGTATTCTTCCACAATATCATCCGGATTTACCACATTGCCCAATGACTTGGACATCTTTACCACCGGGTGCTCCGCCATATCTCCGTATTTCTCTACCAATGCGGCTCTGGCAGCCTTTTCACTGCCATACTCTTCCAACAGGCGCCGCTGTTCTTCCGGGGTCTGGTTCACAAAGCTGTGAGGATTCAGTCCCAAGATCATGCCATGGCTGGTTCTCTTCTGGTAAGGCTCAGGACAAGGCACCACCCCCTGGTCATATAGGAATTTGTGCCAGAAACGGGAGTATAACAGATGCAGTGTGGTATGTTCCATACCGCCGTTATACCAGTCTACAGGCATCCAGTAATCCAGAGCTTCCTTGCTGGCCAGCGCTTCCTTGTTATGCGGATCGATATACCGCAGGAAGTACCAGGAGGAACCTGCCCATTGGGGCATGGTATCCGTCTCTCTCTGGGCCGGGCCGCCGCAGCAGGGACAGGTAGTATTGACCCACTCAGTCATAGCTGCCAGCGGTGATTCGCCGTTATCCGTGGGTTCATAGGATTCCACCTCCGGCAGGGTCAGCGGAAGCTCACTCTCATCCAAAGGCACATATCCGCACTTTTCACATTTTACAATCGGAATGGGCTCTCCCCAGTAACGCTGTCTGGAAAATACCCAGTCCCGGAGCTTGAAATTGGTCTTGCTTGTGCCGATACCCTTTTCTTCCAGAAAAGCGATAATCTTTTCTTTGGCCTGAGCTACCGGCAGTCCGTTTAAGAACTCAGAATTTACCAGCGTACCGGTATCCACATCCGTAAATACCTGCTCCTGCACAGATACGGGACTGCCGGCCACCACCTCAATAATCGGTAAACCAAACTTTTTCGCAAAATCCCAGTCTCTCTCGTCATGAGCCGGCACTGCCATGATCGCACCGGTACCATAGGTCATCAGTACATAATCCGAGATCCAGATCGGAATCTCCTTACCATTCACCGGATTCGTAGCGGTCAGACCCTGAATCTGCACACCGGTCTTGTCTTTGGCCAATTCCGTACGCTCAAAGTCGGACTTTCGGGCCGCCTGTTCCCGATATGCAGCCAGCTCCTCATAGTTGCTGATTTCATCCTTATATTTCTCAATCATGGGATGCTCGGGAGATACCACCATATAAGTGGCGCCAAACAGGGTATCCGGTCTGGTGGTATAAATGCGCAGCTTATCTTCCTTGCCGGTAATGGGAAAATCCACCTCAGCGCCCTGGCTCTTGCCAATCCAGTTCTTCTGGGATACCTTCACCCGTTCAATATAATCCACCGTATCCAGATCCTGAATCAGCCTGTCTGCATACGCAGTAATCTTCAGCATCCACTGGCTCTTGACTTTTCGTACCACCGGGCTGCCGCAGCGCTCACACACACCGTTTACCACTTCCTCATTGGCCAGACCCACCTTACAGGAGGTACACCAGTTAATCGGCATTTCGGACTTGTAAGCCAGTCCTGCCTTAAACAGTTTCAGGAAGATCCACTGAGTCCATTTATAGTATTCCTCATCCGTGGTATTGATCTCCCTGTCCCAGTCAAAGGAGTAGCCCAAGGAATGCAGCTGCTCCTTAAAGCGCGCCACATTGTTTTTCGTCACAATCTTCGGATGAACATGATTCTTGATCGCATAATTCTCCGTGGGCAGGCCAAAGGCGTCCCAGCCCATGGGATAAAGAACATTATATCCCTGCATACGGCGCTTGCGGGCAACGATGTCCAATGCGGTATAGGGTCTGGGATGTCCCACATGCAGTCCTGCTCCTGAAGGATACGGGAACTCTACCAATGCATAATATTTCGGTTTGGAATAATCCTCAGAGACCTTGAATGCCTGTTCCTCATCCCAGATCTTCTGCCATTTCGGTTCCACCTCTCGGTGGTTATAAGGTGCTGCCATAACTTATACTCCTCACTTACATTTTCTCTTAACTTACTTTGGCTCATTTTATTCCCATTCCTGCAGGATGTCAAGTATTTTATGCTTTCTCTACTCCGTAACCTTGAATGCGGCAATCTCTTTCTTCAGGCCATCCATATTGCTGCTTAGCGCATCTGAAGTCCGATCCAGCTGATCCACACTGTTGAGCAGACGCTCCGCCATATCATGAACCATCATTGCACTGCTCGCCGTCTCTTCAATGATTGCAGAAATATTCTCCACCGCCTCCAGAGTATCATTCCTCTCTGTATCTGCGGACTCTGTACCCACTGCGATATTTCGGAGCTCTGCCAGCAGTTCGGTAATCTCATCGCTCATATTGCCAAACACTTCGATCACCTGACGTACGGCATCCTCCTGAATCTGTACCATATCCCGGGCATAACCGGCATCCTCCACTGTCTGTTCGGTGCATCTGGAAATATTACCAACCTTATTTTTGATTTCCTCTGCTGCTTTCCGGGAATCGTCCGCCAGCTTCCTGATCTCCGCTGCCACCACGGCAAATCCTCTTCCTGCCTCTCCCGCTCGGGCTGCCTCTATAGACGCATTCAGGGAGAGCAGATTGGTCTGCTTGGAGATGCTGCTGATGGTTTCCACAAATTCGTTTATGGTCTCTGACTCCGTCTTCAGCTGTCCGATACTGTCTCCCACCTTCTGGGTGATCTGAGAAGTCTCCTGAGCCTTATCCTCAAGCACTCCTACGATCTCCGTACCCTTGGCAATCATCTTCTCCGTCCGGTCCACCAAACTCTGGGTATACTCCACGCGCCCCCGGACTTCCTTGATTTTCTCAGACAGATTATTGGTCTTTGTGACACATTCCTGCGCATGCTCTGCCTGCTTATTCATACCCACATTAATCTCATCAATGGCCTGGGTGATGTCCTGGGAGCAATGATTGATTTTATCTGATACGTCATTGACATCCGTGGCGGACTGCTCCAGCATCTCCACCGTACTGTTCATCTTCAGCACCAGATTCCTGTTATTTCCGATCATATGGGTAGCCACCTGAGCCAGATCCTGAAACTCATCCCTGCCATGGGCCCTTACCTCCGTGGTCAGATCTCCTTCGGCCACCTGGTTAAAGCGCCTGGAGATCAGCTTCATATTGCGCTGGATGCCAAAGGTGATGTAAAAGCCTACCGCCCCTGCAATGATGCAGGAAATAATCAGAATCGCTACGGTAATTCTCTTGATCTGCTGAGCCTGACCGGTAATCACACTGTAGGGAACCAGTGCGCAGAAAGCGATGTTGGCTCCTTCCTCGCTTTTGGCATATAGGTAGAGGTAGCTCTTACCCTGAAAGCGGACATTTTCCGTGCCGCTACTCTCGCTTCCCGCCATACTCTCCTCATAAAAATCAGTGCCTGCAAACACGCTTTCTCCCTCATTCAGCTTGCTTTCTGCACCTTCCTCCAGGTTTTCATAGATCAACTCCGTTCCTGCATTTGTTACAAAACCACAGATACTGCCGCTTCCGAAATCAACAGCCTGCAGCCTGTCAAAAAGCGCCTTACGGCTGATATCCACAACGATATATGCAGCCTTTGTACTGGTAGGAATCTGATATACCACAAAGGTATCCTGGGGTTTCAGATTATAGACAGCGTCCAGCGCTTCATGCCCTTCCGTCCACTGTGCTATGGTTTTGCCATCCGCAGAACTCTCCAGCGCCTCGGCCTGATATGCTTCCAGAATACCGTCCGGACGCTCCACTGCAGCTGTACTGATCATGGAAATCCCTTGCTTTGTCACAATATGCATATTATTGATCATCGCATTCATATGCTGAAGGGCTACCAGCGCACTCCGGATTTCCGTCATATAGTTTGCCTTGGCTATGGCGTCTTTCTCCATCAATCCCAGAGTAAAGCTTTCCAGATCCCCATTTACCATATACTGCACGGCCTGGCCCTTAATAAAGGAAAAGCTGACGTCTATATAGTCCATAGCCATCTGTGACGAAAGTATACTGGACTCCTTGAATTTATCAGACAGGCCGCTTGCCGCTGCATTGTAGGCGATAATCCCTACCATAATGACAAACAGGATGGGAACCAGAAATCCTACAAAAATCTTATTTCGCAGGCTGAAGAGTCTCCCCCTCTTTGACAGTCCCGCTTCTCCCTCCGGCATCTCTTCCCTATTCTTTACAGCAAGCTTCGCACTCTCCCAAAGAGCACTGATTTTTTTCTTGATGGGCAAAGGCTTCCTGTCTTTCTTCAGGGCCTTCCCCTTTCCGGGAGCTTTCTCTTTGGGAGCTTTCTTCTCTTTCACAGGTTTTTCCTTTCGAAGCTTCTTTTCCTTTACTGCCTTTTCCTTCACGGACTTTTTCTCCTTGAAAGGCTTTTCCTTCTTTTGTTTTTTCTCTCCGGCAGAATTCTGTCCGGATACATTCTCTTCATTTAAAGTAATCATCTGGTTTTCCATCTGTTATGCTCCTATATCTCTTAGCAGCTTTTGCCCGCAAAACATTCTTGGATCATCCATTCCGAAACCAGGGGACTGCCCCGATTAGGAACTGCCCCCTGATCCCATAATCTACTCTTCCGAATGATTCTCCGCCACCTTGGCTGCCCTGGCTGCTACTTCTTTCTCCTGTACATCACCGGGCGCCTGTTCATAACGAGAAAATTCATAGCTGTATTCGCCCTGTCCTCCTGTCATGGAGCGAAGATCCGTACAGTAGCCATACAAGCTGCTCATGGGAATATCCGCTTCAATAATCTGTTTACCGGCAGCCGTGGGATTCATCCCCAGCACGCGGCCCCTTCTCTTATTCAGATCCCCCATGATATCGCCGGTAAAGGAATCCGGCACCGTTACCTTTAGAGAAGCGATGGGTTCAAGCAGTACAGGGGAAGCCTCCATGAAGCCCTTCTTAAAGGCCTGGATCGTCGCCATCTTAAAGGCCATTTCCGAGGAATCCACCGGATGATAGGAACCGTCATACAGCACTGCCTTCACGCCCACTACCGGGTAAGCCGCCAGAGGGCCTCTTGTCACGCTTTCCTGAAGCCCTTTTTCCACTGCCGGGAAGAAATTCTTCGGTACGGCCCCCCCTACTACTTCCTGCTCAAATATGTAAGGAGTCTCCAGATCGCCGGATGGAGAGAACCGCATCTTCACATGCCCATACTGTCCGTGCCCGCCGGATTGTTTTTTATGCTTTGCTTCCACATCTGAGGATTTCCGGATGGTCTCCCGGTAGGCCACCTTGGGCTTAGCAAGTTCAATCTCTACCTTGTATTCATTCAGCAGGCGGCTGGCAATGATCTCCAGATGCTGATCCCCCATACCATACAGCAGCAGCTGACGATTCTCGGAATCATTGACTACCCTAAGGGTCTGATCCTCATGGGTAATCTTCTGCAGAGCCTGGGAAATCTTATCAATATCCGCCTTATTCTTTGCCTTATAGCGCATATAGGTATAAGGTCTTGAGATCTCCCACTTGCCAAATTTGATCATGGTATTCCTGGTGGAAAGGCTGTCGCCTGTACGGGCCGCCGTCAGCTTTGCCAGAGCGCCGATATCGCCGGCATGAAGCTCCTTGATCTCCATGGGCTTGTTGCCCTGCAGTACATACAGCTTCCCCACTTTTTCCTCAATATCCTTATCCACATTATAGATCATGTCATCCGTCTTCAGCACGCCGGAATTCACCTTGATCAGGGAATACTTGCCGATAAAAGGATCTACAATGGTTTTCCAGATATAGGCCGACTTTGCTTTGGCAAAATCATAATCCGCATGATATATTTCTCCGGTTTTCATATTGATGCCGGCCACCTCGCGGTTCTCCGGACTGGGCATATACTTGATAATATCATCCAGCAAAGTATAGATGCCCTGGCACAGCGTATTGGAGCCCATGGTCATAGGCACAATGCTGCCGTCGCACACATTGGTGCGCAGAGCTGCCCGGATCTCTGCCTCTGAGAAGGTCTCGCCGCCGAAATACCGCTCCATAAATTCTTCACTGGTTTCTGCCACAGCCTCCATCAGGGTATCCCGGCAGATTTGCAGATTGGGCTTATTATATTCCGGCACCTCACAGGGAATCAAATCCTTGCCGTGCCAGCGGTTACCGGACTCAGTAATCACATTGATATAGCCTACGAACTTCTCATTTTCACGGATGGGCAAATGAAAAGGCGCCAGCTTTTTGCCGAACAGACTGGTCATATCCTCCACCACCTGGCGGAAAGACGCATTATCCACATCCATATTGGATACATAGATGAATCTGGGCAGCTTATACTTTTCGCACATTTCCCATGCCTTCAGCGTACCCACTTCGACTCCGGCCTTGCCGTTTACCACGATGATCGCCGCACCTGCTGCGCTCAAGGCTTCCTCTACTTCACCCACAAAGTCGAAATACCCCGGCGTATCCAGAATATTGATCTTATGCCCCTCCCATTCAATCGGAATCACGGAAGTACTTATGGAAAACTGTCTCTTCTGTTCCTCTTTGCCATAATCACTGATTGTATTGCCATCGGTTACCTTACCCATTCTGGAAGTAATGCCGGACAGATACGCCATTGCCTCGACCAGACTGGTCTTACCGCTGCCGCCGTGACCTAATAAACATACATTACGAATCTTGTCAGTCGTGTAAACATTCATATGTTTTCCTCCAATTATGATGTAATTTGGGCATTATGCCGGAGCAAAATTTCGGATAATCTGTTTCCCATAAGTGTATATTACTAAATATTTAGGATATTTACAAGTGTTTTTATTGTTTTTGTACAATTTTACCCTTTTCTTTCTCCTCTTGCTTTTCGTACTTTAACGTGGTATAGTGTCAATAGCAAAACACAAGGAGGGATCAATATGTCAAAGCTGCATATAGGCTTTATCGGACTGGGGCTGATCGGCGGTTCCATCGCCAGAGCCCTGCAGAAAAACAGACCGGAGGTAACCATTACGGCATATGACATTAATACCGCCACTTTGTCCGCAGCATTGCAGGAGGGGGTCATCCATGTGGCTGCAGAGCAGATCGATGAGCGCTTCGCAGACTGCAGCTATCTCTTTTTATGCGCCCCGGTGCAGAAAAATGATGCCAATCTGGAGATGGTCAAAAAAATCCTGTCCCCGGACTGCACCCTGACCGATGTGGGCAGCGTCAAAACCGATATCCACAGACATATAGCAGAGGCAGGCCTGGAGGAGCAGTTCATCGGCGGACATCCCATGGCGGGCAGCGAGCGCTTCGGCTATGCCAACTCCAAGGCAAAGCTGCTGGAAAATGCCTACTATATCCTGACTCCCACCGGCCGGACAGCTCCGAACCGTCTGGAAGATTACCGCAGACTGGTACAGGATATGGGAGCCATCCCCTTAGTATTGGATTACCGCCAGCATGATTATATCACAGCGGGTATCAGCCATCTCCCCCATGTGATTGCCGCATCTTTAGTCAATCTGGTCAGGGACTGCGATAATGAAGAAGGCATCATGAGGCTGGTGGCCGCAGGGGGATTCAAGGATATCACCCGGATCGCCTCTTCCTCCCCCGCCATGTGGCAGCAGATCTGCCTGACCAATACGGAAAATATATCCGCCCTGCTGGGCAGCTATATCGATTCCCTATCCAGGATCAAGGAGCAGATTGATCACCGGCAGGGCGATGCGCTGTATCAGCTCTTCGACAGTGCCAGAATCTATCGGGACTCCTTTATCAATGCCTCCAGCGGCCCCATCAAACGGGTATATTCCTTCAATATTGATATTGACGACCGGCCCGGTATGCTGGCCCAGGTGGCAACCACTCTTGCCTTTAATCAGATCAATATTAAAAATATCGGTATTGTGCATAACCGGGAATTTGAAGAGGGCGTACTGCGGATCGAATTCTATGATGAAGCTTCTCAGGAGGCCGCCAAGCAGCTGTTATCCACCCCGCAGTTTGTGATTCACGAAAAAAAGCTGTAGGCCTTTGCCTGCAGCTTTTTCTGATCCTTGCTGATTATTCCGCTTCATTGAATCTCTCATATACACTGATGCGGGAGGCATCCAGTTCTGACATTCCCACAAATACGGCGCCGTAACCAAAACCGCCCTGCCTCTCCATCTCGATCCGTACAATCTGCAGGAATACATGAATCACTTCTTTTGTCCAGATCGTCAGATAACACTCATATACCGCACCGATTTCCAGCTTTTCTTGGCAGGAGAAGCCCACACCGGTACGGGAAACATCCACAATATCAATTTCAACTGCCCGCTCCTCTTCGCAGTCCAGCCGCTTTACCATCAGCTTCGCTTCCAGATCCATTCTTTTGTATTTCCTGCGTTCTTCCATAGGTAACCTCCCATACCGCTTATGCTCACAAGCAGACCTAATCTGCCGCTTAATTCAAGATTCTACATGATTCCCTGCTGTTTGTCAATTCCGTCATGAATAAACATCGCATCCCCAAAGCTGAAAAAGCGGTATTTCTCCCGGATCGCCTCCTGGTAGGCAGCCAGCACCTGCTCCCGGCCTGCCAGGGCGCTTACCAGCATGACCAGCGTAGACTCCGGAAGATGGAAATTGGTGATCAGGCAGTCCAGCACCTTAAAGCGATACCCCGGATAGATAAAGATCTCCGTATTATCGCAGCCCGGCTGCACCCGGCCGCTTTCATCCGCAGCGCTCTCCAGCGTCCGGCAGCTGGTAGTTCCCACACAGATCACCCGGCCGCCGGCAGCCTTGACAGCATTGATCTGGGCCGCAGCCTCCTCGCTTACCTGATAATACTCCGAATGCATATGGTGCTCCAGCACATTTTCCTCCTTTACCGGCCGGAATGTGCCAAGCCCTACATGCAGCGTCACATAGACAGTCTTAACGCCCATTTTCTCAATCCTGGACAACAGCTCCCGGGTAAAATGCAGCCCCGCCGTAGGCGCCGCCGCCGAGCCCTCATACCGGGCATAGACCGTCTGATAGCGGCTTTTATCCTGAAGCTTATGGGTAATATAAGGAGGCAGAGGCATCTCCCCCAGCTGATCCAGCACCTCTTCCCAAATTCCCTCATAAGTAAAGCGGATCAGGCGGTTTCCCTCCTCCACTGTCTCCAACACCTCGGCTCTGAGCAGCCCTCCGCCGAATACCAGATGACTGCCGGGCCTGCACTTCTTACCGGGCTTTACCAGGGTCTCCCATACATCTCCTTCCCGGCGTTTTAGCAGCAGTACCTCCACATGGGCGCCGGTACCCTCCCGCTCTCCCAGAAGACGGGCAGGGATTACCTTAGTATTGTTCAGTACCAGGCAGTCCCCGGGCCGCAGATACCGGGTAATATTGCGAAAAATCTCATGCCTTACCTGCCCCGTATTCTTATCCAGCAGCAAAAGCCGGGAGGAGGAACGATCCTCCAGAGGATCCTGCGCAATCAGTTCCTGGGGCAAATCAAAATAAAAATCCGATTTTTTAAGCTCCATATTTATACCCCTGCTCTTTATCTCAGATACTCACATCCTCTGCAAATGCCTTATATCCCCTGTAGGCCTCATAAATATCCGCCTTACTGGTGGCCTCCCAAGGCGCATGCATATTCAGTACAGGCACGCCGCTGTCGATCACATTCATACCGTACAGAGCCAGGATATAAGCGATTGTACCTCCGCCTCCTACATCCACCTTACCCAGCTCCGCAGTCTGCCACAGGATCTTATGCTCGTCCATCACACTGCGCAGATGGGCCATATACTCCGCATTGGCATCATTAGAGCCGACCTTGCCTTTGGAGCCGGTAAACTTGTTGAATACCATACCGCCTCCCAGAAAAGCAGAATTATGCAGCTCAAAACAGCTTCTGTAGCTGGGATCAAAGGCTGCGCTCACGTCTGAGGAGAGCATAGCGCTGCGGGACAGACACCTTCGCAGATTCAGTTCACTGTACTCACCTGTCAGATTCATCATCTCTGCCACGGCATTCTCAAAAAATCTAGAGCGCATACCTGTAGCGCCCACGGAGCCGATCTCTTCCTTATCTACCAGGAGACAGCATACCGTCCTGTCCGTTTCTTTCAGATCCAGCATCGCCTTTAAGGAGGTAAAGGCACAGACTCTGTCATCCTGTCCGTAGGCCAGAATCATACTGCGGTCAAATCCAGCCTCCCTTGCTTTGCCTGCAGGCACCACCTCCAGCTCTGCGGAGGCAAGATCCTCCTCCTCGATACCGTAGGCCTGCTTCAGGATATTCAGCACTCCGGACTTTACAATATTTTTCGCCTTCTGCCTGGCTTCTTCCGTGTCCTTTTCCTCCTTGCCGATGGTCAGGGGTCTGGTGCCGGCAATCAGATCCAGCGCTTCTCCCTCGATGACCTTGGCAGCCTTTTTCTCCAGCTGCTCTCCTGCCAGATGGATCAGCAGATCGGATACAAAAAATACCGGATCCTCCTCATTCTCCCCGATATTCAGCTCTATGGTAGTACCATCCTTTTTTACCACCACACCGTGGATCGCCAGGGGCATGGCCACCCACTGGTACTTCTTGACACCGCCGTAATAATGGGTATCCATATAGGCAAAGGTATGGTCAATATCCTCATACAGCGGATTCTGCTTGACATCCAGCCGGGGACTGTCGATATGCGCTCCCAGAATATTCATTCCCTCCGCAAAAGGCTTTCTGCCGATGCGGAACATGGCAATGGACTTGTTCATCCATACGCTGTACACCTTATCCCCTTTTTTCAGGGATTCCCCCGCCTTTATCAGGGTCTCCAGTTCCCGGTAGCCCTCCTTCTCGATGGTATTGACAATGGTATCGATGCATTCCCGCTCCGTCTTGCCATTGTCTAGGGAAACGCTGATTAATTCGTGCATTTCCTCGTGATTTTTGATACAATATAGGTATCAATTGAAAGGTCGTAT
>CALWLO010000040.1 GCA_944381545.1 uncultured Acetatifactor sp.
TTTGCCCCAAGCCCCTTGGAAACAAAAAAAGTATCTGCCAAAATATAGCAGGAAAGTCCGATCATTCCCAAAACATATAAGGATGCGTATTTTACAAAATCCTGAAAGCAACTTGATCTCATGATAATCCTCCTCATAAGAATGAATCCGCCGCAGTGCGATCCTGCCCGAAGGGCTTTTATTCTATAGGAAAGTTTGAAAACTTTCCTGTAAAATAAAACGCTTGTCTTTCACTCCTTCAATGGCCTAACGGAATGAAAACAAGCGTTACCCGGCGGTAAATTTATATTCGCACTATATCACACAAAAATTGAAAAGTCAAGCTCCGCTGCCGCCATAGTCAGGGCTGAACAGATACCAAGTACTGCATGATGCCCATATGTATGGCCCAGGCTACCCGATCCTGATACTCTTCCTGACTGAGCAGTTCGGCCTCGGCCTGATTAGAAAGGAATCCGCACTCTACAATGACGATGGGAATATCCGTCTTTTTCAGCAGATAATAGCTGTCATTGGCCTTGATCTGCCGATGGTTCTCCGGATCCAGTTTCTCTATCAGCTGTTTCTGAATCAGTTCCGCCAGAAGCTGTCCCTCTTTACTGTCGTCATAATAAAAGACCTGTGCCCCGTGTACATATTCCTCCGGGTAGCTGTTCTGATGAATGCTGACAGTGATAACCGGATCCGCTTCCTCAATCAAAGCAACCCGTCTCTTCATATCCTGTGCCTTTTTATTAGAAGCATCACTGTCATACAGCCCGTTTTCGTCCTCCCTTGTCATCACCACCCGAATATCCTGTGCCTCCAGATATTGCTGCAGCCTGCGGGCAATGCTCAGGTTCACATCCTTCTCCAGCACCTGGTTTATGCCGATTTTTCCGGGATCATCCCCGCCATGCCCGGCATCAATCACCACACAGAGCTGCTGTTCCCCGGAGCCTGTCGTTCCCTCCGTATTCTCCACATTCTTCCCGTTTACATATACTGCCGTACTTTGCGCCACATAAATCATGGACAGCGCCAGCAGCACTCCCAATACCAGTGAAAAAGCCTTTTCCAAACGCTCCTGCATATTGATCCTACATCTTATTTCTTCTTATTAATCAATATATGAAAGCTGTGGATAGCATATGCGGTTCGACAGGGCTCTACTGGCTTACTTTGCGTTCACCGACTTCTTATTCCGCCAGAAAAATCCCTATCCTGGAATTCAACACACGAATCGCATCATCAAAAGATTTGTCTCCTTGAAAACAAGGTGCAAGCTCTTCAGCCAGCATGGCATTTATCTGATCAATATACGGATTCCTGCTCTTAGCTCCTTCAATGATTTTCCATATTTCCTGCTCCTGCTCCTCTGTCAATGGATCCTGTATTGCATCCGCTGACTTATCCTCAGTGCTCGCTTCGTCCAATTGCTTTTGGATATCCTGATAACTGATCCCCCAGGATTCATATGGATAATACACGTTATAGTTTTCATAAAAGTATTTCATAAAATCCAGTGATTCCTCGAGATTCTGACACTGCTTCATCAGACATAGAGCGGAGCTGCTGACAATGGTGGTAAAATTACCTTCTATTGTAGGATATCCTATTAGCTTCACTGTACTCCCCATTTTATTGTAAAAATCTACAATCTCTTTGGGATTGCCTATTCTCAATTCCCCAAACATGGGATCTCCGCTCTGCATAAGTTCTTCAAACTCGTTGTAGTATGCCTGTTTGTCCATAGTCAGACTACGAATCTCTTCAGATAATTCCGTCAATTTATCAGCATTCAGTATCTTCTTATCACCGTCATTTTCGAAATAAGCATCCAGATCTCCCATCAAAAACAGGCTAAGTAATTCAAGAGCATGCAATCCGTTTTCACTCTTGATTTCAGGGTGACTGCGGAAGATATTTATGACTTCTTCCGTGGAATACTCCTCAGTAATATCCTCATTCAATCTGAGATAGGGCACAAACAGGGTAACATCGCAGGGTATTCCGTAGGTTTTGGAATCCACCTGCCAGGAGGATAGGAAAGCGGGGATTATATCCTCTCTATTTTGCCCCAATTTATCAAAGTAAACGTCAATTTCCTGCAAATAGCCCGCCTTTTGTAAGACTCCGAAATCTCCTCCAAGGAGAACCATATCTATTTTTTCTCTGGAAGCCAATCTGGTATTCCACGCTGTCTCCTCTATCGGAAGATGCTCAATATTAACCCTCACATTTTCATTTTCCTTGTTATAGGCAATAGCCATCGCATCCAGAGATTGATCTATTCCCATTTTTACTATCGTTATTTCCGTTTGCGGCTGCTGTTCTTCAGGCATATCATCCGCCCTTGATATGACATTGGCAAAAAGGGGTAAGACCTCCTTTGACATCCAGTTATTCGTCCAAACATAATAAATCTCCGAACCTTCTCCTACTCCAAGTACCTCCATCTCGGTTAATTCCAAATCATTCCAGGAAAACGGATATTCCGACAAAGAATCAGATGCGCTGTCCCATGTTTCTTTTTTGGTTAGTACACCTGACTCTACAGATACATCCTTTATCCATCCCCTCTCGGAATCTGTTTCTGCGATTTTCAACAGAAAATGTCCTTTTTCCTCCGATGATATGCCCCAAACCGTACCATCTTCTATATATATTTCTCTGCATACCATCCCCTCGGGATCCATGATTGCTAATTTATTCCCGTACACCAGAGCCAGATTCCCATTCGGGTCAAGGCACATGTATCTGAGAGTGAAGCCTTCTGAAATTTCTTCATCCACTGTATAATACTGAGTTTGTTTTCCCGTAGAATCAAAATACAAAATGACTGCGTCATTTTCGCCTTTCACATAACACACAATCTCTTTTCCATCTTTTCCAAGGCAGAAATTGGTAAGCCCCTGATCCTGAAATAAAACATGTACTTCACATTCCTGTGCAGATACCTCTGCTAAGACTACGGTTTCCTCTCCCTCACTCAAATAATAGGCTTTGTCATTAACAGCTACAAAACTGCCCGGCCGAAATGAATATTCCTCCCAGCCGGATACCTTTTGGGATATACATGACCAAAATCCGTCAGGCTCAGTAGTATCCGCATATTGAGTGTTGTTATCCCGTCCGGAAACGCAGGCAGTCAACAGAAAGCACAGGAACAATGCTGCAATAGAAAAGCTTCTTTTAACATGTTTTTTCATCATTCCTTACTCCTATCTATTATTACTCCTCCTTATTATCTCATCGCATACTTTGATGACGAAATAACGAAACCTGATTTAAAGCATTAGTGCGCTCTATGGACAAACTGCTCTGTGAAGGCGGAATACGTATATCCACAGTTTTTACATTTATATAATACAGTAACATGTTGTTTGAATAAGTCGCACGAATACGATTGTTCTCTTATTGGATCATAGTGCGTATGCGTGTTTTCATAATCTTCTCCCGTAACAGTTCTCTGGACAGCCTCAAAAACATGATCTGAACAAGTGCTGCTCGCATTTATCACAATGCTTGACATCAAGAACATGCTAAAAATAGCCATTAAACAAAGTATCTTTTTCATCCTTGTAATACCATCCTTTCTTTCTCGGGCTCAAAATTACCTATGGGGTAATTCTTTTATTTTATAGCAAAGTATATGTTGTTATAATAATAAAGAGGAGCTTAGGAATAGTATAATGGGTAACTTGTTTTTTTGCAACACTATTTTGGTGGAAAACAATAAGTTATTGCCATCTTTTCGTTAGTCAGTATATGAGACCTCCGGATGGCATATGCGGCCCTACCATACACTGCCGGCTTACTGTGCATTCACATAGGCGTTTATCAGTTCCCATGCCTCCGGCGTGCCATAGCTGATCTGCCATACAGCCACACCCGCAATCTCCCTGTTCTGCATCACATTCAGCTTCACCTGAATGGATTCCTCCGTCTCTGCCCACAGCTTGTAGGTTTTACTTCCGCTTGTCCACTCTGCATACAGCTGGGAAGTCTCCTCATCCCACTGGGCTTCTACGCCTACCCGCTGTAAAAAGTCCTTGGTATTGGACAGCAGCAGATACTCGTCCGTCACTGTCGCTCCGTCAATGCACCAGAGAATGCTGTAGAAGGGAAGAGCATTCACCACCTTCTCCTTCGGTACCTGTTCCAGAGTACGGTCAATGCCGCCGCTCACATAGTCGATACTGGCCACAGAACCGGGATCCCCGCTGCCATGCCAGTGTTCATCATAGCCCATGATAATCACGTAGTCCGCCACCTGGCCCTGTACATCCCGGCGATAATAATCATTAAAGTTAAACGGCACATAATTGTCAAAGGACAGGATCAGCTCATTTTTCCGGCAGGCAATGGACAATTCCCGGATAAACTGCGCATAATGGTCACTGCACTCCGCCGTCACTTTTTCGAAATCAATATTGATACCGTCCAGATCCAGATTCAGCGCCTCCTGCACCATGTTTTCAATCAGTCTGCCCCGGATCGTTGTGGAGGACAGAATCTGATAATCATTGATTCCCGCCTGATTTACATTATTATAATTAAAATCATCCCAGACACCCCATACCTGCAGTCCCATGCCGTGAGCCCGCTCCACATAGGAACTGCTGGCAAAGCTCTGAAAATTGCCCTCATTGTCGCAGAGGCTGAACCACGTGGGAGCTATCACATTAAGGCCCTTGGTAGCGGCCACCATGCTTTCCAGCGTATCATTGCCGGCCGGGCCGCCTATGGAATGCCAGCCCAGGCTTACCTTCCCCGGAAGCTGTATGGAACTGTACTGGGGCTGCGTATAATCCGTTACCGGCGTCTCCTGGATCTCCGTAAGATTCTCCAGCAGCTTGTTCTCCACATAGCCGATATACCCGTCTTCCGTACGCACCTTGCTCCAGGTCTCCATCTGCTCCAGCACCTTTACCTGGCTGCCGGCAGACACATCCCAAAGAATCTCACTTTTAATACCGCCTTTTATGCGCACCGCCGTATCCTTCCCCACTGTCGCTACAGTGGCTGTGCCCCATTCGTTATACACCTGCACATGGTTTACCGCATACTGCAGTGATATATTTGTGTATCGTTTTACATAATCTGCTGCAATATAGACCTGTCCGTCTTCCTCATAGGCAATCAGATAACCCAGATCCTCACTGCCCCCGTCCCGCTCCTCTGCAGAGCCGCCCAAAGACACTCTCACTACCTCTTCAGGCAGGGCATACAGCAGAAGCCCCTCTGACTGATCCACATAAAAAATGTCATTAAAATACTGATGTACCATATCTATCGGAAAGTAACATTTTCCGTCTTTAAAAGGTATCAGCTCCTCCAGTTTCTCATCCTGCAGATATACGGCAACCCATTCATCGGTTCCTTCTGCCGGCAGTCCATAATATTCGGCCAGATCCACTCTTTCCTTGGAGTAAGAATATCTCTCTATCAGCATACCGCCAAAGGTCACTGCGCCGATCACCACGATCAGCAGGATTGCAATTATCACCGGAACCGCTTTTTTCATAAGAATACCATACCTTTCACTCTAATCCCATTAACCAAGTACTACATACCGGCGAAAAGGAACCATTCCCTTTCGCCAATATGTAATAGTATACCAAACTATTCCGATAACGTCATCACCAATTTTGACAAAATACAGCAGAACGTTCTGTTACTTCATTTTTCAGCAGCTTATCGTCAGAGAGGCATCCCCGCCGCAGGCACCCGTTCTGCCCTGTATAAAACTGATCCATGGCTTACTGTGGATCGATTCTGTCAAATCTTACCTGTTCAAGAATGCCCATGTCGTTCAGAACATAATCGGGCATGTAGACAGTCTGTTCCTGCACGCATTTACAGGCCACTTCTTCCGGAGAAGCAGGCCGGTCGTCCACATACAGGCCCACGCCCTGCTCCTGCACTTTCTGCATCTGCATCCGTATCATCTCCCGGACGCTTCGGACTTCTTCCTCGTTCAAGTTATCCCTCCTCCCCATATGCCGTACATCCAAAAGGAAAATGTTGCCGTGATATATTATGTCAGCATATTCCATAATTTGTTTGGGAAACGCAAGGAATAGATGGCTTAGAGAGCTCCGACAGTACAATGCAAAAAATGTAAAAGTAGATTTTGAATTATAATGTGACTTAAATCATAAAAGTGGGAAATATATTATATAGACCGATCAAGCATGCATTAACCGCTTGTAAGACATCCTGAATATTTTCGCAGAATGGAACAATCCACATACAATAATAAAAAGGATGAGAGGAACGAAATGTTCCGGATATTCGGAATAAATAAAGATATTTTGACCTCCTGCCTCCCTTCCTGTACGGAGTATCGGAAGCGTCTCTGATTTGCATTATATTTCATATGGCAGATTTTGGCAAGAGTAAATTTAAAATTTTTCTTAAAACCATCTGCGCTCTATTGACGAAAAACCCCGGAAAGTATATGCTGTTAAAGTATCAACCGGCAATATGACTGAAAGGAGCTGATCCTATGAAGATAGAAAAAGTAAGTGAAAACCAGATTCGCTGTACGCTGACCAAGGAAGATCTGGCCAGCCGGGAACTCAAGATCAGCGAACTGGCATACGGTACGGAAAAGGCCAAAAACCTGTTCCGCGATATGATGCAACAGGCCAATTTTGAATTTGGTTTCGAAGCAGAGGACATTCCGCTGATGATAGAAGCTATTCCCATGAATGCGGAGTGCATTGTACTGATCATTACGAAGGTGGAAGACCCGGAGGAGCTGGACACCCGCTTTTCCCGGTTTGCTCCTTCTGTACATGAAGATCTGGAAGCGGAGGAGGACGACGATTCTTCTGCCGATGAGGTGATGGATCTGTTTCGGCGGCTCCAAGGCGGCGAGGAGCCCCTTTCTCCTGCGGCCGCACCCGCCGAGAAAATTTCTGCAGATGACGGCGGCAGACTACTGATGCGCATGCTGAAGTTCCACTCCCTGCATCCGCTGATGACTGCGGCTGCCGCTATTGCAGACGATATCACCGGCACCAGCGCTTTATATAAGGATACCCGTGAAGGCTGCTATCTGCTGCTTCTGACCCATCCTCAGGAGGATCCCGTCAGCTTTAATAAATGCTGCAATGTCCTGTCTGAGTATGGTTCTTTCCAGAAGGTGCTGCCTTCCTCCCCCTCCTATCTGGAGGAACACTGCGAAGCGGTGATTCCTGAAAATGCGCTGCAAACGCTGTCCAAAATCTGATCTCTATACAAAAATGCCTGCGGCTCATCCCGCAGGCATTTTTAACCTATCCGGCGCTTTACGCCTCCGCAATAGTTTTCATCAATGCATCAACATCAATGCCATGCACCATTGCAGCCTCCTCCAGGCTCTCGCCCTGTGCGGACGGACAGCCCAGGCAATGCATGCCTGCATCCATCAGAATCGGCGCCACATCCGGGTTCTTCCGCAGGATTTCGCCAATGGTCATTTCCTTGGTAATTCCTTCCACTTTTCTGTACCTCCTGTTTTCGTTCCGCAGCCCGCCAGCCGGTATACCTTTCCCGGGATCAACTTCCGGCCGCTGGGCGCCCGTATTTTGATCTGCACACTATCCGGCGGGATGCTGGTTTTTAGTTCCGCAGGTTTCCTGACTGCCCTTACAGTATAATACTTTTCCCTGCTTCTGACAAGCCTAACCTTCTATAGACAGTTTTTATAAAAATTTAATGAAAAATACACCCAAAATGACTATTATGTATAGAAAAAAGTACACTCCCAGCCTTGACTCTCCAAACTCTTTTTCATATAATAAAGACAGAAGTTAAACAACTACTATCACTAATTTAAATTTTATAGGAGGCTATTTCAAATGAGACCTGAATGGAACGAATTTGTAGGCGGCAAATGGGAAAATGAAATCAACGTACGTGATTTCATCCAGAAGAATTATCATCCCTATGACGGCGATGACACTTTCTTAGCCGGCCCTACGCAAAACACAAAGGATTTGTGGGCAATGGTACTGGATCTGCAGAAGAAGGAAAGAGAAGCAGGCGGTGTTCTGGATATGGATACCAAGGTTGTTTCTACGATTACTTCCCATGGGCCCGGATATCTTGACAAGTCCAAGGAGACAATCGTAGGCTTCCAGACTGACAAGCCTTTCAAGAGATCCCTGCAGCCCTACGGCGGTATCCGTATGGCAGAGAAGGCCTGCGCCGACAACGGGTACGAGGTAGATCCCGAGATCAGTGAGTTCTTCTCCACTCACAGAAAGACTCACAATGCAGGCTGCTTCGATGCATACAATCAGGAGATGAGAGCATGCCGTTCTTCCCATATCATTACCGGTCTGCCTGATGCATATGGCCGCGGCCGTATCATCGGTGACTACAGAAGAGTTGCTCTGTACGGTATTGACAGACTGATCGAGGATAAGCAGGCACAGAAGGATTCCACCGGCCGCGTGATGACCGATGACGTGATCCGCCTGCGCGAGGAGATCTCCGAGCAGATTACGGCTCTGAAGATGATGAAGGAGATGGCTGCATCTTACGGCTGCGATATTTCCAAGCCCGCTGCCAATGTACAGGAAGCAATTCAGTGGACCTACTTCGGTTATCTGTGCGCTGTTAAGGAGCAGAACGGTGCTGCTATGTCCCTGGGACGTACTTCTACCTTCATTGACTGCTACGCAGAGAGAGACTTAAAGAACGGCGTATTTACCGAGGAGCAGATTCAGGAGTTCGTTGACCACTTCATCATGAAGCTGCGTTGCGTGAAGTTCGCTCGTACTCCCGAGTACAACCAGATCTTCGCAGGCGATCCTGTATGGGTAACCGAGTCCCTGGCCGGTGTGGGCATTGACGGACGTCATATGGTGACCAAGATGAGCTTCAGATACCTGAATACTCTGTACAACCTGGGCGCTTCACCCGAGCCCAACCTGACCGTACTGTGGTCCACCAGACTGCCTGAAGGCTTTAAGCGCTTCTGTGCTAAGACCTCCATCGAGACCTCTTCCATCCAGTATGAGAACGATGATCTGATGAGAGTGACCCACGGTGACGACTACGGCATCGCATGCTGTGTATCTTCCATGAGAATCGGTAAGGAAATGCAGTTCTTCGGTGCTCGCGCTAACTTGGCTAAGTGTCTGCTGTACGCTCTGAACGGCGGTGTGGACGAGGTTACCAAGAAGCAGGTTGGTCCTAAGTATCGTCCTGTAACAGGGGATGTGCTGGATTATGATGATGTATACAGCAAGTTCATGGATATGATCGAGTGGCAGGCAGATGTTTATGTAAACACTCTGAACATCATTCACTATATGCATGATAAGTATTGCTATGAGAGAGCTGAGATGGCTCTGCATGACAGAGATGTCAGAAGATACTTCGCAACCGGTATTGCCGGTCTGTCCATCGTAGCAGACTCCTTATCCGCTATCAAGTATGCCAAGGTAGAGGTTGTCCGCGATGAGGACGGCATTATCGTTGACTTCAAGACCACTGGTGACTTCCCGAAGTATGGTAACGATGATGACCGCGTTGACAGCATTGCTCAGGACATCGTTCATAAGTTCATGACCGCTGTCAGAAGACATCACACCTACAGAGATGGATTCCCTACCACTTCCATCCTGACCATTACTTCCAACGTAACCTACGGTAAGGCAACCGGCAATACTCCTGACGGACGTAAGAAGGGCCAGCCTTTCGCACCCGGTGCTAACCCGATGCACGGCCGCGATACCCACGGTGCTGTAGCATCCCTGTCTTCCGTATCCAAGCTGCCTTTCAATGATGCACAGGATGGTATTTCCAATACCTTCACCATCATTCCCGGCGCTCTGGGCAAGGAGGATCAGGTATTCTCCGGTGACATCGAACTGGATCTGAGTAAGTAAGGCATGATGTCACCGTATGACACTCAAACTGGATTTGATTAAGATACTTTTCGATAGGTTTTGGTGCAGTACTGGAGTTTGGGTTTGACCAAAACTCCCCATATGCAGGAAGGAGGTAAGTATGGACGAGAACAAGATGATTGACGACCTCGTAAAGATGCTCGATCAGGGTATGGCAAACGGCATGGGACATGTAAACGTGGATCGTGACGACAGCGAGGAAAACAAAAGTGTTCAGACCATGGGCTGTTCGGATTGTTCCCGCACCCCGCTGGCCTGCAGTGTACCCACTTTACATCAGGGGCTGGATGATTACCAGTAATCTTTTTAAAATATAAGGAGGAAAAAACTATGGCAGCAAGTGCAGCACAGGTTGATAACCTGGTAAATTTATTAGATGGCTACGCTACTAAGGGCGGTCATCATCTGAACGTAAACGTTTTAAACAGAGATACCTTACTGGATGCTCAGGCTCATCCTGAGAACTATCCTCAGCTGACAATCCGCGTGTCCGGCTATGCAGTAAACTTCATCAAACTGACCCCGGAGCAGCAGGCTGATGTTATTTCTCGTACCTTCCACGAAGCAATCTAAACGTTAAAGGTTCAAACACCGAACCCGCTCGAGCAATCGGGCGGGTTTTATTTATCTTCCATATATTGTGCTCTTTATGTGCCTATTTTTATAGGATTTGAGGAATACTATGTGCGGAGAAAACTGGCTTTTCATTTACGTCTGTTTTTGATATAATCATGACAGGCAAGATGGAAGAAAACCGAATCGCTATTCTGGAAGGAGATGCTATTATGCAAGGAAGAATTCACTCACTCGAAAGCTTTGGCACCGTAGACGGCCCCGGAACAAGATTTGTGGTATTTGTACAGGGATGCCCCATGCGCTGTGCCTACTGTCACAATCCGGACACTTGGGAGATGAACGGCGGCACTCTGATGGAGCCTTCCTATATTATTGAACAATATGAACGAAATAAGGCTTTTTACAGCAATGGAGGCGGACTGACTGTCACCGGCGGAGAACCTCTGATGCAGGTAGATTTTCTGATTGAGCTATTTACTCTGGCGAAGGAGAAAGGGATCCATACCTGTATAGACAGCTCCGGTATTGCTTTTAATCCCTCCAATACGGCTTGGATGGAGAAGCTGGATAAGCTGATGACAATAACGGACCTGGTAATGCTGGATATCAAGCATATTGACCCGGAAAAGCACAAGGAACTGACCTCTCAGCCCAACCAGCATATTCTGGAATTTGCTGCCTATCTGAATGAAAAGCATATTGATATGTGGATCCGCCATGTGGTCGTACCCGGCATTACCGATGATGATAAGTACCTATTCGACCTGGGTTATTTTATCGGCCAGTTCAGCAATTTGAAGGTGCTGGATGTTCTGCCCTATCACACCATGGGAGAGGCAAAATATAAAAAGCTGGGAATCCCATATAAACTGGCTGGTGTTCCTGCTATGGACAAGAATAAAGTCATTGAGAAGAAACAGGTGATTCTGGAGGGCATTAAAAAACGTCGTGCAGAGCAAAAATAATACTTGTAATCGGCGGCGTTCTATATTACAATAGAAATGGTTATTGATAAGTTTTTATCAAAACCGTTGGCTAATGTACACTTATTTTTAGGGAGGAAAAGATTATGGCATTTGTAGTAGGTGACGCTTGTGTAGGTTGTGGTGCTTGTGCTGGTCAGTGTCCTGTCGGTGCAATCAGCATGGACAGCGGTGTAGCAGTGATTGACCCTGACACCTGTATCTCTTGTGGCGCTTGTGCCGGTGTTTGTCCTGTCGGCACCATCAGCGAGGAGTAATCCGCAACATAGATTGGTTCATTTCTTAAAAGCAGAAAGGCATTTCAGAAAACGAAATGCCTTTTCTTTTTGTTATCAGACTTCTGGGGCGTAATCTTTCCCACTCCCTGTTCCTTTTTTTCCCGCTTCTCTGTCCGCCTGCCGCTCTTTTTACGCAGCAGCTCGTCCATCCGTTTGTAATATTCCTCACTGCGCTGCTGTGCCAGACGATCCCTCTCCTCTTCCCGCTCTTCCTGATTCCGGAATTGATAGTCCAGCTCCTTGATAATGCTTTCTTTCATATTCCGGCAGAGTTCTTCATTGTTTTCCCGCAGGGTCTCCCGGATCAGCTGCTGCAGCAGCCACTGCAGCCGGCGTGCTTTATCCTCCCTGCTCTCCGCAGACAACTGATTTGTTTTCTGGCCTACTACATCCGGAACCTCCGGCTCTGACTCTTCCCCACGCTTATTTCCCCAATCTGCAGTCTCTGCATCTCTCACAGAGATCACTTCTATTCCCATAGCGCTTTCCTCCCCGGTCTCGCTATGATTAGGGGCATCCCTCCGACAGGCTTCTTCTCCGTCCGATTTTTCCTGCATATATTCCTTGGGCAGGACATCCAGCTTTCCGTCCTTTAAGATCATTTTAATCGCTTTCAATTGCAATCCCCTTTCCTTCATAACCTTAATCTGCTTAAAGCGTTCCACATCCTCCTGCGTATAATAGCGATGGCCCAGTTCATTCCGCTTAATGGGCAGCCGTAATTCCTCTTCCCAATAGCGCAGTACATGGCTCTCCACCTTAACCTCCTTAGCCGCATCTGATATGAGCAAATATGTTCCCATAATTTTCTCCTTTCTGGTTAATCATATAAAAAGAGAACAGACTTTCCCATCCATTCTCTTTCGTATGTCGTATTTGATTATTTCTCCAGGTTAGCAAATTTTGTGTACCTGGGCAGCCAGGCCAGCTCCACAGTCCCGATAGGGCCGTTTCTCTGCTTGGCAATAATGATCTCTGCAATATCCTTTTTATCCGTATCATGGTTATAATAATCATCACGGTAAATGAACATAACCACATCGGCATCCTGTTCAATGGCACCTGACTCCCGCAGATCCGACATCATCGGACGGTGATCCGGACGCTGTTCTACTGCACGGCTCAGCTGTGACAGAGCAATTACCGGCACATGAAGCTCCCGGGCTACCCCTTTCAGCGCACGAGAGATCTCAGAAATCTCTTGCTGCCGGGAATCCGCTCTTCCGCTGGCGGACATCAGCTGCAGATAGTCAATAATGATCATGGCCAGATTGTGCTCCAGCTTCAGCTTACGGCATTTGGTTCGCAGCTCCGCAATGCTGATACCCGGCGTATCATCAATGAACAAATGGGAACGACCGATCACTCCGGCGCTTTCTATCAATTTCTCCCACTCTTCATCATTCAGCTGACCCGTTCGCAGATTCTGGGCATCTACGCTGGACTGCAGAGAAAACAGGCGGTTCACCAGCTGCTCCTTACTCATCTCCAGACTGAATATCGCTACCGGCAGATCCTGTTTAAAGGCCACATGCTGCGCAATATTCAAGGCAAATGCGGTTTTTCCCATGGAAGGCCGGGCTGCAATCAGGATCAGGTCAGAGGGCTGCATACCGGCAGTCCGATAGTCCAGATCCAGGAAGCCGGTGGCAATACCAGTCACCACGCCTTTCTGCCGGGAGGCCGCTTCGATCCTGTCCATGGCATTCATCACTACCTGACGGATCGGGGTAAAATCTTCGGTATTACGCTTTTGAACCAGCTGAAAAACCCGTTTTTCCGTGTCCTCCAATATGTATTCCAAGCTCTCCTTACCTGCATAACAGGTATTGGCAATCTCCTCATTCAGCTTAATCAGCTTACGTAGGGTAGACTTCTCAGCCACAATATTGGCGTAATATTTTATATTGGCGGAGGTCGTCACCATTTCCAACAAATCCCGGATAAATTCCAGACTGCTTACCTCCGGAGGCACATCCTTTTCTTTCAGCTTGTCCTGCAGCGTTACCAGATCCACCGGGTAGCCTCTATCATTCAGTTCCACCATCGTATCAAACAGAATTCCATATTGCTTATTGTAGAAATCATCTCCCATGATGATTTCAGAAGCAACCACAATGGCTTCCCTGTCCATGATCATAGAACCGATCACTGCCGCTTCCGCCTCTGCGCTATGGGGAAGGATCCTCTTAATTGCTAATTCATCCATACTGTTCAACCTATGCTTCCGTCACCTTCACAGTGAACTTACCGGTCACCTGAGGATGGAGCTTGACTGCCACCTCATAGTTGCCAAAGCTCTTCAGGCTCTCACCGAGCTGTACCTTCTTCTTATCCAGCTCAATCCCGTGCTGCTCCTTCAGTGCCATCACAATCTCCTTGGAAGATACGGAACCAAAGGTTCTGCCGCCCTCGCCTGCCTTAATCTTTACTACTACCTGCAGCGGCTCCAGCTTTTCTGCCAGCGCTCTGGCGGCATCCAACTGCTCTTGAGCCAGCTTTTCATTATTCGCTTTCTGTAATTTCAAATCATTCAGATTCTTGGAATTAGCCTCCACACCAATCTTTTTCGGTAAAATATAGTTCCTTGCATATCCGTCACTGGCTTCGATGATATCGCCCTTCTTCCCCAGTTTTTTCTCATCCTGTAATAAAATAATCTTCATGATCTTCATCCTTTCTACATTTCCGTTCCCAATCTCACCATACGGTACTCCTATATCTCACCTGTCTCCAGCATATTATCGATGGTGGATTTCAAAATGCCGATAGCCTCAATGATACCCGTTCCCTCCATCTGGCAGGCCGCTATGGACATATGTCCGCCCCCGCCCAT
>CALWLO010000041.1 GCA_944381545.1 uncultured Acetatifactor sp.
CGCTTAAGCCATAGATAATGGAATCTTCACAGACAAAATTGCTGCCTCCCTGGAAGCTCACATAGGACACCTTAGGACAGCCTGCAAAAGGCCTTACTCCCATGGAATTCACATTGGCGGAGATCTCTACGGTCTCCAGATTCTCACAATCCTCAAAGGCATAATCCCCGATGGTATAGGTATCCCCAAATATGTACAGGCTCTCCAAATTACTGCAGCCCTTAAAGGTTCTGGGCAGAATCTCTGCGATACCGTTGGTGGTAATGGACTTGCTGACATCAGCGTCATTACTTTCTTTCTCTTCAAACAAACCTTCCTTCACTGATTCAATACCCTGGGGTAGCACAATATTGACCGCAGAATTAATGATCTGACGCTCATAGTCCGTAAATACCCCATTGGGGGATGTCAGATACTTGCTCGCTGCCTCTCTTGCCGCAGCGGTATACTCATCCGTCATATAGGGATAAGAATCCGTGGTATAGCTGCTGAGTTCATTAAAGGTCGGATAACCAGTCAGCTCATTCTTATCCGTTTCCTCGTTATACTGCACCGTCAGGTTGGTGGGCCAGCCGCTGTAATAGGTGATATATGTACGGTTCTGGCTGCCCACATTAATATAATTATTGGGATCCATGGCATAGGTAAACGGCACGCATGCATAAGAGATCGGGCCGGTAAAGGTCAGCACCGGATCTGTGGGCAGCGGGAGAGAATCTGCAGCGTCCGGACTATAAGGGCAGCCCAGCTGATGCACTGTAGCATCCTGGGTCTTAAAGGCATTGCTGCCGATATAGGTCAGATTCACCGGTTCCTCAAAAATCACATCCTTCAGCTGATGACAGCCCTGAAAAGCGCCGTCTTCAATATAGGTTACCGATGACGGGATCTTGATCCGCTCCAGGAAACAGTTATGCTGGAAGCTGGACGCACTGATCCTGGTGATCTGGTAGGGGCCTATGGTGGAAGGCATATCAATGTCCGTCATTCCCTGTTCGATCTGGCAATAGATCAGTTCATTATTGGAATTGACCCGATAGATCGCCCTCTTGCCGGTGGAATCCATCTTCACAATCTCATAAACATCACTGCCCAGATACTTAAACGCAATGCTGTTGTCATTGGCAGTGCGGTGAAGGCTTCCCTCCCTGGCAATATTGTTGGAGTCCGCTGTATTCACCCCTTCAAAATAAAAGGTGGAGGGCATCGCTTCTTTAAAATCCTCAAAGGAATAAACATCCTCATCCGCATAGAAATCCGCCGTCTCATTGATCAGGGTAATGGATCTTAATGACCCACAGCCCTCCACTATGCTGATATTGAGCTTTGAATTAGGCGTATGCGCATACTGGCTGTTGCCGGTCACATTGCCGGGAATTACCAGTTCTGTCAGGCTGCGGCAGTTTTTAAAAGCATGGTCGCCGATGGTGTTAAGCGCCGTCACTCTGTCCTGGCTGTACAGTTCGATGGAGGTCATGGCATAACAATTCTCAAAAGCGCCGTCACCGATAGCCTGTACAGGAGTGGGCATGATAAAGGATTCTAATGCCTGGCAGTTATAAAAAGCATGGTCGCCGATCTTCTCCAGCCTACAATCCGTATCAATGGTAATGGTTCTAAAATTCAGACAGCTGTCAAAAGCATGATTACCAATGGTATTCAGGCCATTGCCCAGCGTGATGCTCTGCAGGCCGGTACAATAGTAGAAAGCATAATCACCGATACCCTTCAGGTTAGAACCCACCGTCAGGTTTCTGATGGAACCGTTATTGGAGAAAACACCCCTTGCGGTTCCTGCTTCCACTGCTGCGGTAGTGATCCAGGCCCCCGCCTTGCCATCTGCCGTAAGGGACTGGTTCCCGATATATTCCACTGCAACATCAATGATCCACTGATCATTGGTATTGGTGGTAAGTTTGAAGTCTGCCGCTTCACTGGCTTCTTCATTGCTCTCGTCTATTCTGGTATAGAACTGGCTCAGATCCGTTCTGAGCCCTCCCCACTCATTCTGGGTTGTACTGAAGCAAGGCAAAAACTGGGTATCCATGATGGGTTTGGTCAGATCATCTACCTCCCGGGTTCGCCTTATGGCCGGCTCGTAGAGAGGATTGCCGTTCAGATCCGTATCCTGTCTTCCATCATCATTCTCATCAAGAGACTTTCTGGGGCCGTTTACTGCCTCATCGTACTCCGAGACGTCAATCTCTGTACCGTCAGCCAAGGGATAAACAAAGTATTCTTCCGTTGTCTTCTCGTACAGCAGATTCCCTGCATCATCCTGTCTCTGGATATCCTTCCTGTAGAACAGGAAATTCCCGTTCTTACCCACGGCCACATAACCATTGTTGGATCCCCAGTTGTCCGATATCTTACCATAGATAGCCACGGTATCGGGAATCGTCAATGCACCGTCCGTCAGCGTGATACCGGCATCACTGTAGCCCAGGATCACCGCCACCTTATTGCCCTGCGTCTGGTTCTTATCCGGGTATACATAAGCAAACTGATAAGTACCGGTCTGGTCGGCATAATAGTATATGGTCTCGTCTTCCTCAATAAACGGGATCCCGCTGTCATCCTGACTCAGCGTTACCTCCAGCTGTCCGGAAGAACCGGTAGATGCCTGCAGGCTGTCCACAGGGATCGCCGCCACAGCAATGGCGGACACCAGAAACATAGTTCCCAGCGTCTTCCGGATTCTCCTTTTTAATCTTCTGTTCTTCTTTCCTTTTGCCATATCAACAACCATTCCCTTTCCAATGACTGTCCCATCAATCCTCTATCTTCTTCGCTACTACCACAAACCGTCCGTCGTCCACATAGTAATCGCAAGTGGACAGCGTCAGCAGGCGATCTCCATAACTGGCCGTCACCCCGGTATCATACAAGGACATGGCCGCCATTTCCTGCATATTGGAATCAAATTCCTGCTCGCTTACGGCATCAATAAACTGATAATATTTGAAAACCACATCTTCCTCATTATAGATCCGGGAGCGGAATACATACATGATCTCATAGGTACCCTTCTCATAGATGGTATCAAACTGGATCACCGGATGCTCCCTGTAATATTCCTCCGAGCTGTACTGATCCAGCGTGCCGAACATATTGCCGTTTTTCATGTGGTGCCCGTAAATAATCAGGTTGGTGCTGGGAGAGAGCACATCACAGTCCTTATCCAGAAAAAGCGCTCCGTTTTTATCCGACTGCTGATGAATATTATGATCCAGATAGTACTCATTGTTCGTTGTCTGCATAACAGGGTAATCTATTTTTGTATCGTCAATTTTCAGCCAGCCGATTAGCCTTTTATTGATATTATACAGATTTTTATATTCATCCAGGATCTCAGGCACTACCTGTTCGCCCTCCGTCGTATAATGGACGACCGGCGTGCTGTCTGCGGCTGTCAGCGTCATATCCTGCGCCTGCTCTCTCATGGCCGCCAAACGTTCAAATTCCCGCTGGGTTCTGACCGTCTGATAAGCATATAGAAAAAAATATCCAAGACACCCGGCCGCAATAAGACTGCACAGCAGAGCCAGACGCCTGCGCAGCTTTTCCCGGTGCTTAAGCTCCTCCTGTATATATGCCTCAAGCCTGACATCTTGTTTTGTCCCTCCGGCTCCCGCAGTCCCCGACTGGCGGGAATTGTGTGAGGGATGTCCCTTTGCGGCTTTCCCAGACATTTTGGAAGCTCTGCCTCTTGAGACGCCGGATCCCTTTGACAGCTGTTTTAAAGCTTCCTCCGCCTCCTCCGTAAAATCCTGTCCCAGTATGGTGTGGAAACGAACTCTATTCTGTTGTAACTGCTTTACCAGCTGTGACAGTTGACTGCGGCTGGTAAAATCCACCTTCTTCCGCAGCTGGTCTATGATCTGCTTGTCCCGGAGAGCCATACGGTAGTCCGCATCCGTCCTGAACTGTCTTCCCTCCACAATATATACCTTTTGTGTCATAATTCTGCCGAACCACTCCTGTTACCATCAGAAAAATAGGTATCCATACGATTTTCATCCTACTTTTATTTTACTATATCCCCAGATTTATGCAAGCCTTTTCTCAAAATCTTGTAAAAGTTTGTAACCGCTTAGCCATAACTTGTATGACAAGCAGATCATGCTTACATGAATTTGCCTGTTGTATGTGCTGAACTGTTACAAAAGTTTTATATTGAAACGGTAAGATATATAACAGAAAAATCACGAGACATTACTGCCCCGTGACTCTTTGCATCCCATTACTCTGTGGCCTTCTCCACACGGCTGATTGCCGATTTTTCCATCGGAATGCGGCAGTTCTTATTACTGCCGAACTCTACGATTACCGTATCATCCGCAATATCAATCACCACGCCGTAGAAGCCTGCCGTAGTCAGCACACTGTCGCCGATCTCCAGAGCTGCCAGCATCGCCTGCATCTTCTTCCGCTCCTTCTTCTGCGGCCTGAACAGGAAGAACCAGATTGCCAGAAAAAACAAACCGTAGACAAGAACCATTGACAGAAGTCCCATGCCGCCGCTTACCTCGGCAGCCGCTTCCGCTCCTTCAGTTAATAAAATACTCATACCATATTCCTCCTAGATTTCGACGGGCGCAGCAGTCCTTTAAGCCGAAAAGCCCGTACATGCATAAAACATCATACACAATATTCCGCTTCGGGACAAGTGTTTTTATAAAATTTAAGATTTTTTTTACGTTCTGTCATTCTTCCGGATTGGCCATCCTATCCAGCTTTTCCTTTTTATAAGCGGCAAACCGGCTCTGATCTAAGGCATCCCGGATCTCTGACATCAGGGTGTTGTAAAAATACAGATTGTGCAGTACACACAGCCGCATGCCAAGCATCTCCTTGGCTTTCAGCAGATGCCGGATATACCCCCGGCTGTACCGCCGGCAGGCAGGGCAGCCGCAGTCCTCCTCGATGGGTCTGTCATCCAGTTCGTATCTGGCATTAAACAAATTGATCTTTCCATGGTTGGTATAGAGATGTCCGTGCCTGCCGTTTCTGCTGGGATAGACACAGTCAAAAAAGTCCACGCCTCTCTCCACACCCTCAAGAATATTGGCCGGAGTCCCCACTCCCATCAAATAAGTGGGCTTATCTGCCGGCAGATAAGGCACTACCTCATCCAGAATATGATACATTTCTTCATGGCTTTCCCCTACGGCAAGACCGCCCACGGCGTAGCCGTCCAGCTCCAGTTCCCGGATCCTCTTAGCGTGCTCGATTCGAATATCCTCATAGATGGCACCCTGATTGATACCAAAGAGCAGTTGGTTTTTGTTGATGGTATCCTCCTGACTGTTCAGGCGCTGCATCTCCTTCTTACAGCGTTCCAGCCATCTGGTGGTTCGTTCCACGGAAGCCTGTACATAGGCCCGATCCGCTTTGCTTGGAGCACATTCATCAAAGGCCATGGCAATGGTGGAAGCCAGATTGGACTGGATCTGCATGCTTTCCTCCGGCCCCATGAAGATCCTGCGTCCGTCAATATGGGAGTTAAAATATACGCCCTCCTCTCTGATCTTGCGCAATCCTGCCAGCGAAAACACCTGAAATCCCCCGGAATCCGTCAATATGGGCTTATTCCAGGACATGAATTTATGCAGCCCCCCCATTTGCTTTACAATCTGATCTCCCGGACGGACATGCAGATGATAGGTGTTAGACAGCTCCACCTGGGTGCCGATGCCCTCCAGATCCTCTGTGGATACTGCGCCTTTGATGGCAGCTACCGTACCTACATTCATAAATACCGGGGTCTGTATCACCCCGTGTACCGTTGTCAGCTGCCCCCGCTTGGCTCTGCCCTCCGTTTTTAATATCCGATACATCTATTCTAGTTCCTCCACAAATTCTTCTAATGTGATTTCCCTGTCCATAATCACTCCGGCCGCCTCTACACCCACATACCGGAAATGCCAGGGCTCATACTCCACGCCGGTAATATACTCTTTTCCCTTGGGATAACGCACAATAAAACCAAACTCTGCGCAATGCTCCTCCAGCCAGATTCCTGCCTGAGTATCTCCAAACCCTTCCGTCAGGCTCTGATAAGTATCACATACGATATCCAGGGCCAGTCCGATCTGATGTTCACTGGAATCCGGCACCATCACGATCTGGCTGGACAGCTTATAAGCATCCATATAGGACAATCCCCGTCCCATATACAAATTAATCTTTTTCTCAAACAGCCATTCCTGTCTGGCATCACTGCGGTATGGCGACATGATCAACAGGTTGATGCCATCCTCATTAGCCGCCTGCATCATAGCCAGCAAATCATCAATAATCCTTTCATCACACTGCTTGCTCCCCTTGATGGTAGCAAGGGTAAAGCTGTAATCCTCCGGAATGGGATGCTGCTTATTCACCAGGATCAGCCGCCAGTCATCCTTAGAGAACGCCGCCGTCCCGGAATCGGGCTGCTTGGGAGGATCCGATGCGGCAGCTCCGTTCTCTCCCTGTTCCATACGATAGCTTAAAATATCTTCCAGATTGAACTGCTCTTCCTCTGTCCCTTCCTGCATCCGGTTCACCTCAAAGCCATCCAGAAATTCCTCCTCCAGATCTTCCAGTTCCTCCATGCTGACCTCCTCCTCCTGTACCAGCGACACGGATTCATCACTGATCAGGAAATGCGGCTGTACATCGGACATCCGCTCTTCATTGTCTGAAAAGATCGGAAAGGAAAAGCTTGCATAAGCAGCAAACAGCACCAGGGACATCATCACCATTGCCAGGCGCTTCCTGTTGTCCCGGAGATAATGCACAACATGAAATAAAGCGACGCAGAAAAACATACCCGTTACGGCAAGGCCTCTGCGCACTGGTCCCTTTTTGCCCAGTCTGAGCAGCCGATATCTCATTCGTTCTTCAACAGTTGTTTTCATCGGGAACCTCTACTTTCTTTGTATCATCTTATCACAGATTTTCCCTGACTGCATCCTTTTTTTCACGAAAAGTTGCTATTTTTCCATAAATTCGCTATAATATGCAGATAGGGGCAAGTGCAGAACCCTTGTTGACGAAAAACAGCATGAAGAAAAACAGTGAAATAAAAGGAGTTATCAATATGGCTGGATCAACCTTTGGCAAATTATTCACAATCACCACCTGGGGAGAATCCCACGGCCCCGCTCTTGGCGTGGTCATTGACGGCTGTCCCGCAGGACTTGCCTTAGACGAGGAAGATATACAGATCTATCTGGACAGGCGCAGACCCGGCCAGAGCCGGATCACTACCTCCCGCAGGGAGGCAGATCAGGTGGAGATCCTTTCCGGTATCTTTGAGGGACATACCACCGGCACCCCCATCTCCCTTCTGGTACGCAATACTTCCCAGATCTCCCAGGACTACAGCGAGATTGCTTCCTATTATCGCCCCGGACATGCAGATTACACCTTCGATCAGAAATACGGCTTTCGGGATTACCGGGGCGGCGGACGTTCCTCCGGCAGAGAAACCATCGGCCGGGTAGCCGCTGGCGCCGTCGCCTGTAAAATTCTGAAACAGCTTGGCATTGAGGTATGTGCCTACACCCGCTCCATCGGCCCCGTCACTGCAGATCCGGCTCATTTTGATGCCCAAGCTGTCCGGGAGACCCGTACCGCCATGCCTGACCGCAAAGCCGATGCCCTTGCTGTGGCTTATCTGGAAGAGGCCATTAAAAAGCTGGATTCCGTGGGCGGTGTCATGGAGTGCCGGGTAACCGGTGTTCCCGCCGGGATCGGGGATCCGGTATTTGGCAAGCTGGATGCTTCCCTGGCACAGGCTATCATGTCCATGGGTGCGGTAAAAGCCGTGGAAATCGGTGACGGCGTTCAGGTATCCGCCCGCTACGGCAGCGAAAACAACGATGCTTTCCGTATGAAGCAGGGCCGGGTCGTAAAAGCAACCAACCATGCCGGAGGTATCCTGGGCGGTATCAGCGACGGCAGTGAGATCCTGGTACGGGCTCATGTAAAGCCCACTCCGTCCATCTATGCCTCCCAACAAACCGTCAACCAGTCGGGTGAAGAGATCGACATTCAGATCAAAGGACGCCATGATCCCATCATTGTCCCCAGGGCCGTAGTTGTCCTGGAATGCATGACTGCCATCACGCTGTTAGATGCCATGATGACGAACATGTCCTGCCGCATGGACAGTCTGACAGAATTTTACAGAAAATAAAAAGGCCCGTCTGTTCCGAAAGAGAGAACAGGCGGACGCTTTTATGAATGCTGAGGGCTGAACTGTTACATCCTGCTTAGGACAATTTGTGGAAAATAATGGAGTTGGGCGCTTTCACCTTCAGCGGTGCGCCATTCATGGTCATGGTGCCATGTTTTAAATCAATTTTAAAGAAGGTCAAGGTATTGGATTCATGATTCAGCGACACAATAAATTTATTGTTGGGAAAAATATCCGCATCCTTCGGGAATTCGCCGCTGATAGGCAAGCAGAAATTCTTAGTCAGCGTGCCGTCCTCCTTATTCACATTATACAGGATCACGGAATTATCCCCTGCATTGGAGCTGAGCAGATAATTATAATCCTCTGAAAAGCTCAGCGCACTGGCAGCGCTGCCTTGGGATGCCTCCTGATTCACCGTTGAGATACTCTGAATCTTGCTGAAGTACGGAATCCCTTCCCTATCCTCATAGGAATACACATCCACACAGCATTTCCACTCATGTACGATATAAATAAAACGGCCGTCCTGTGAGATCTTAATATGTCTGGGCGCAGCCTCCATCTCACTGCGGATGACATCCGCAATTTTCAGCTTGCCTGTCGTCAGATTAAAGCTGTATACATTCACATGATCCATGCCCTGATCTGCCACCAGCAGATATTGATTATCATGGGTCATCCGGGCACAGTTGATATGGGGACGGAAATTCCTCTCGGACAGACTGCCCATACCCTTATGATAGATTTCATCGGTAATGGCGCCGATGGATCCGTCGTTTTCAACCTTCAGGACAGTCAGCTTACCGTCATGATATCCCGCCACAAACAAATACTGATCCGTATAATCCGTGGACAGATAGCAGCCCCTCATCCCATTGATGGGAGCAAAATTCAACAGCTCCAGACTGCCGTCTTTCATAATGGTATATGCCTCTACGCCAAAATCCGTAATGGAATACAGATACCTGCCATTATGGGAAATCGTCACATAAGAGGAGTTGGTGATCTCTACCTTGTCCTTTTCCGTAAAACGTCCCTTCTCCATATCTACATCATATACTCTGATACCATGGCTGTCTCCCATTGTATAGGTGGACACATATGCAACATATTTATCTTTTGCCATAGTCATATACCTCCTCGAAAGTCATCGCATTCATGCTGTCTATTGGAATTATAGCACAAAAGATCTGATTGTTAAATACTTTTTTCTTAAAATTCGGGCAGCACAAAAGCCTGACGTAAATACCGCCAGGCTTTCAAACCGCATCCAAGTCTATTCCGGATCACAGCCACAGGTCTCGCCGCCGGAAATGCTGGGATAACTGTTGCGTTTTCCTTCTCTGCCCTCTCTCCATGCAGCAGGCTCACCCTGATTGCAGTCACGATCCTCCCGCTCAGAAGATCTCTGGTTCCTTACCGTTCCCCGGCTCCCTTTGCAGGAGCAGTCATCATTACTCTCTCTGCTGTCCCGATGATGATGCTCATGATCATGACAGCAGCCTTCAGATCCGTTGCAGCCACAGCCGTTCTGACAGCCTCCGCAGAAAAGCAGTAACAGGATAATCAGACAATTCATCACTTACTACCCATCCTTTTTCGTTACTCTATCTTATGCAGAAGCTCTGCCGATGTGACTTATCAGCCGGTTTGTTTTTCACTGTAAAACAGCGTAATGCTTCTGGGAGCGGTGGTTCTGGACTGTTCTCCCTGCCCATCCTCTGTCCTCTCCCCGCCTTCCTCCTCTGTGCTCAGCACCTTCTTCCAAACCTGTCCCTTAGGCAGCTTAGGCAGCGCAAAATCATGGCTCTCCCAGTGCATATTGACAGCAATGTAAAAATATCCCTCTTCCTTTTCTTTCCCGTAGGCTCCGTTCAGCAGGATCCCCATATGCCGGTTATAGGGCTCCCAGCCCGGTTTCCAGGCTTCACAGCCATGATAGGACAGATCCGGACACCCATAAGACCTGTAATCCATCAGACGGCATTCCTGCTGCAGATGAAAAATGCTGTGAGCTTTCCGCAGCCGGATCAGCTCCTGCACATAGGTATAGAGATCCCGGTTTTTTTCCCGGTCATTCCAGTTCACCCAGGTAACGGCATTGTCCTGACAATAAGGATTATTATTGCCTTTCTGGGTTCTGCCGAATTCATCACCCATAAAAAAGTAGGGCGTTCCCTGAGACAGCATCAGCAGGGCAAAAGCATTGCGCAGCTGTTTCCGGCGCAGCGCAAGGATCTGCTTTTTCCGAGTCGGCCCCTCTGCGCCGCAGTTCCAGCTGTAATTGGCGTCATTACCATCCCGGTTATTCTCACCGTTGTCCTCATTATGCTTTCTGTCATAGGATACCATATCCGTCATCGTAAAGCCTGCATAATCCGTCAGATAATTGATTACGCCTTTCTTACCGGGATTACGGCGCATATGCTGCATCACTGACTGCAGCATGCCCTCATCCCCTTTCAGGAAACGCCGGACATCCCGCTGATAGCCCTCATTATAAACTGCCAGATTCCGATAAGCAGGCACTTTCTCATAGCCGTAGAGCTGCTCTGTGGGGAAGTCATAATACCACAGCTTCCGGTCACTGAGCGCCGGATCCGCTGCAATGGCGCCGGCCTGCAGCGTACCTCCCATCAGATGGAAGCCGTCCACATGATAGGCCCAGCTCCAGTACCGCAGGATATCCAGAATCTCTCCCGTGGACATACTGTCCGGGAAATAAAACTGCAGGATCAGCTCCATCCCCCTGCCGTGCAGCGCCTTGACCAGATCCTTAAGCTCCGCAGCCGCATTATCGGAGCTGGCATAGGTGCGCTTGGGGGCATAATAAAAGCCTTCCTGATACCCCCAGTAATTCAGCCTTGGCTCCCTGGGCTGGCGATACTCTCTGCTGCGCTCTTTCAGCGCCTCAGCGCTCTCCATCTCGTTCTGCTCATAAACCGGCTGCAGTTCAATAGTGGTAATCCCCAGCTGCTGCAGATATTCCAGCTTCTCCATGATTCCTGCGAAAGTCCCCCTTGCCCTGACGCCGGAGGATCTGTGCATCGTGAAGCCCCGGACGTGCATCCCATAGCAGATGACCTCCTCATAAGGTATCCGGGGACATACATCCTCTTCCCAGTCATAGGACTCGTCCATGACCACGGCCCGGTAATCCCCGGGACTGCGGGGCGTACCATACTTTCCCTGGATCTCATAGGCATGAGCCCAGCGATCCGGGAAAACCCTGTCCCCACTGTAAAACTGATAACTGATTTTCTCTATATTCACATTCTCAATCACGCCATAGCGAATACTGCCCAGTCTGTCCTGGGGGCGAAAGGCATGCTTCTTCAGCAGTCTGCCGCTCCTGCGCTGATATAATAATATGCCGCAGTCCTCGTCCTCCGAGGGAAAGGATATCCTGATGCCTGATGCTTCCTGTCTGATCGGCTGCGCTCCCAAGGGAAACGGATAGCCTACATATGTCTTCTCTCCCATGATCTCCTCTTTCCGCATACCCTGAGCCCGTCCTGTAGGCTCCCGCATGCCTGCATTATTGCATCTTCCTCATTATTATATCTATTTTGCGGACATCTGTAAATCTTTATTGCATTAAAAAACAGGATATTGTAAAATAAATGTAACCGTTCAGGTTATCTACAATGATGGAAAAACGGAGGTACACCTTATGGCAAAATATGAAGAACCCTCAGAGGAAATGACCGTGGAGCTGTCCCTGGATAACGGCGAAGACGTAACCTGTGCCGTTATCACCATCCTGGAGGTGGAAGGACAGGACTATATCGTACTTCTTCCTCTGGATGAAAAGGGGGAAAATCAGGATGGCGAGGTATGGTTCTACCGCTATAGCGAAAATCCCGATGATCCCAATGAAGAACCGGAATTGGATTATATTGACGACGATGAAGAATATGAGAAGGTGGCTGAAGCCTTTGATGAATTTCTGGATGACCAGGAATTTGATGAAATCCTGCCCGATGAGAACTGACTCCCTGCGTTATCCCGGGACTTTGGGCTGCTGAGTCCACAGAGGCTGCAGAAAAGCGGAGGGTTGTCTGGGACGTTCCCTGGTGCCGGTTTGGTATAAGATCTCCAGACTGTTCCTGGCCCGGGTCATTCCCACATAAAGCAGACGCCTTTCCTCCTCCAGAAGCTCTTCTCTGACCGGCTCCCCCCTTTTTCGCTTCGGAACGGTTCCCTCATTGATATCCATCAGAAATACCCTGTCAAATTCAAGACCCTTGGCGGCATGCATGGTCATCACATGTATGCCTTTTTTCTGCGGCTTTGTACTGGTGCTTTCCTGCAGAAACCGAGCCTGTGCGTCGTTCTGATACCGCTCCCACTCCCCAAAAGCAGGATGAGCCCTGCTGTCCTGGGCCAGCCAGTCCAATATCTCCAGCCAGTTCTCTAATAACTCCCGGTTCTGCCCTGCCTTTCTGTGCAGATATTCCTCATACCCAAAGCCCCTGCGGATAAAGGTAATCCCAAGCTCCAGGGGGAAACGCCGCAGCTGTTCCAGCTTCCGGGCAAACTGCTCCACATCCCTGACAGCAGCCGGACTCCTGTATGCCTCCTGACAATAGAACTGCCGAACCCGTTCCAGATCTACCGTCGGCTCTTCAAGAGCCTCCCTGCCGATATGAAGCCTTGGCCGGTTCCAGATCCGCAAAAAAATCTGCCGCTCCCTGCTGCCATATGCCGCCCGAAAATAATCCATCACATCCCGCACTGCAAAATGTCCATAGATACTGCTGACAGGTTCCCTGATCACAAACGGGATTTGGGCCTGCATAAGCTCTGCCGCAAAGGCCCCCAGAAGACTGTTTGTACGGAACAGGACAGCAAAACGGTTCAGCTCCTGTGCAGGAAGCCCCTGACACTGGGACAGCACATATTGACGCTGCTCCCTTCCCCCTGAAAATCCCCTCAGTTGCACACTGCCACTGCTTTCCGTTCTAGCGGATTCCAGCCGCTTATCCACTCTCTGCCGGTTACAGGCAATAACCTTCGCACTGGCCTCCACCACCGCCGGAGCACAGCGGTAATTTTTCCCCAGCACCACGCTGGCTGCGCCTTCATATTCCTCCAGAAAACGCTGCATAATCCCGGGCTGTGCGCCCCGGAAGCCATAAATCGCCTGGTCGTCATCTCCCACGGCAAAGACATTTCCCTTCACGGTATAAAGCATTTTCATGATCTCATACTGCACCGGATTACAGTCCTGGAATTCATCCATCAGGACATAGGTATACCGGCTCCGCCAATACCCCAAAAGTTCCCCGTCCTGCTGCAGTTCCCGAAAAGTCAATGTAAGCAGATCATCCAGATCCAGCTGTCTGCGCTGCTTTTTCAGCCGTTCATAGCCTTGACGGAGTTCCACATAGGCGGACCTCCAGGGCTCCTGCAGAAGCTGACCGGGTTCTGATTCCTTACCGGTGTTTTTGCCATAGCTGATGGCGGATAGAATACGGTTTATCTCATCTGCAGATACAGAATCAAAATATCGTGCGGTCTCATCCGTCTGCCTGGATTTTATCTCTTTCAGCAACGGATATATAAGCTTTTGTTTCTCTGTTTCATTCAGAATACGACAATGGGGATATCTCTCAGAGCTTCTGAGAATCTGATAAAAGAAAGAATGAAAGGTTCCAAAGCTGACCTGTCCGGATTGGGCTTCCAAAGGAATGGGGAATGCTTCCCGTAAAGAAAAAAACCTGCTTTGCATGGCTCTGGCAGCCTCCCTGGTAAAAGTAATCACCAGAATCCGGTCGGGAGGTATCTGCTTTTCCTGTATGAGGTACAGGATCCGACTGGTCAGTACATGGGTCTTGCCGGAGCCGGGACCGGCTGTCACCAGTATCGGCCCCTCTCCATGCATCACAGCCCTGCGCTGCTCTGCGCTCAGCTGTCTGAAAATATTTGCATTACTCATTCTGCAGCATTTCAATCCCCTTGCGGATACGCTTCAGGGACTCCTCCTTGCCCAGAATTTCCATAATCTCCGTGGCGCCTGCCGGAGTCATCTGCTTGCCGGAGACAGCGGTGCGGATGGGCCACATCACATAGCCGTTCTTACAGCCCTTCTGCTCCACGTAGGCACTCAGCGTCCGATAGAGGGCATCATTGCTGTAATCCTCCTGCACCTCCAATATGGGCAGCACCTCCCTCAATACCTCCAGCGAGGATGCACTGTCCGTCTTCATCTTCTTATGGGTATACATGCCCGCATCATATTCCGGCAATTCCTGAAAAAAGTCCACCTGACCGGCAATATCCGGAAATACCTCAATGCGGGTCTTTACCATGGCAGCAATCTTCTTCAGATCCAGTTCACCGGGCAGCGCCTCCTTCAGATAAG
>CALWLO010000042.1 GCA_944381545.1 uncultured Acetatifactor sp.
CCCCAGCTTACGGCTCATGCGAAGGGAAATATGAATCTGGGAAATGATACGGCGTTCCTGATAAAGGTGGTTTATCAGTGCCTGCCCTATATCGGCTACCCCAGAAGCCTGAATGCCATTAACTGTGTTCATAAAGCGGCAGAATAAGCATGCGAAGAAAGGTATAGAGAGAATGAAAAGAAAGGCAGCAATCAAATGGACGCTGGATGTCCTGATGACAGTGGCGCTTCTGTTCTTAATGGGCTATCAGTTTTGGGGCGAAACTGTCCATGAGTGGATTGGCGCAGGAATGTTTATCTTTTTCATTGCCCATCAAATTTTAAACGGGAAATGGTACAGGAATCTGTTACGGGGAAAATATACGGCATTTCGTATTTTGCAGACGATAATCAATATACTGACCCTTGCATCCATGCTTGCGCTGATGTACAGCGGTATTGTATTGTCCCGTCATGTGTTTTCTTTTCTCCCTTTTAGAGGAGGATTGGCATTGGCAAGACGGCTGCATATCCTGGGGTCTTATTGGGGATTTCTGCTGATGAGCCTTCATCTTGGTCTGCATTGGAGTATGGTTCTGGGAAGGCTGCGCATAAAAATGAGATCCGCAAAAACGATGAAGGTACGGAGCGGAATATCCTTGGCGGCGGGAATTCTGATTGCAGGATATGGGATATCCGTATTGATCCGGCGGGACTTTCTTACCTATCTGCTGCTGCGCTCCGAGTTTGTGTTCCTGGACTATAACGAACCCATAGTTCTTTTTTATCTGGATTATCTTGCTTTGATGGGAACGTGCATTTTTCTTGTCCATTACCTCTCAAGGCTTTGCAGGAGGATTTCGAGTAGAAGGGGAGATGCTGAATGAAGGCATTGACGGCATTTTTTCTTTGCAGCTGTCTGATTTTTTCTCTGGCAGTCTGCGGAAAATCCGGGGAAGCTCTCCGTGAGGAGAGTCAGACAGCACAAATCCCGCAGACGGAAAGTACGGAAGAAACTGCTGAAGCTGCAGATACGGAACATCCGGAAACAGCACAGAATGCGGAGGAGCCTTCTGCTTTATCTTCTGTTTACCATATGGTTTGCCCTTTTGACAGGTTTGCTTGTAAATCTTATGGTATCATGACCTTATTCTGGAAAGGGAACGGCCGAATGGCCATCCATACCATGATGGCGAAGCAATCATGGTATCACGAACTTAATGGGTAAATCAAAGAAAAAAGAAAAACCTTGAATATTCAAGGTTTTTCCAGCAGGGGAAGAGGGAATCGAACCCCCGTTAACGGTTTTGGAGACCGCCGCACTACCGCTGTACTATTCCCCTATAGGATCGGTTTTTAACTGACAAAAGCTATTATAGCACACATGGGATGGTTTACGCAAGTATATTTTATAAGTTTTTGTATGGACGTTTTTGTATGGAGGTTGAGTAACATGATTAAGGAGATCAGGGAGTGGGCTGTGAAGCTGGCAGAGTGTGCGGGGCAGTCCCGTGAGCAGGCGGAGAGATTTGCGGCAAAGCTGGAGGAATACGCCGATATACAGGAGGAGCTGTGTTACTATTACACGCATCAGGACTTTCTGTGTAAATATCAGGTGGCAGGATATACCATTGTGGATATCCTGGTATGGCAGGTGGATCATTTTAAGGCATTTCTGGATCGCCCGGAGGAGATGAATCGTTATGATCAGGACAGACTGGTGTGGAGCGCATTTCATACCATGCTGGAGATGAAGGAGCATCCCGAGCATTATCAGCGGAAGCTGCGGGAGGAGACCGGAACGGATTTTGCAGGTAAATACTGATAAAAGTGATGCAGCCGCTGGGGAAACAGCGGCTGCATCTGTGTAAAAGGGGAATTCTTCCGGAATTATGGTAATTACCAGTTCAGTTTTCATCTGAACATCTTCAGTATACACCAGGATTCGATGTTTGTCCAGTATTTTTTACAAAAAACGCCGTACCTGTCACTGACGAATCTGGGACTTATAATAATCCAGTTCCTGCTGAATGGTTTCCGGGATGTTTTTTCCCTCACTGCGTAGCTTCTGGCAAAGCTTATCCAGGTGATGCAGCCGCTGCTTGCATTGTACATCGTGACGGCGCAGCAGCTCCGCATACAGCGGATTGGTGCTCAGCTTTTCACAGACGGAGGCAGAAAAAGGGCAGTAGGTGAACAGGATCTGCCGGGCTATCTTGTTCAGCCGGGGAGAGCCGGAGCTTTCCAGCAGGATCCACAGCAGATAATCCCGGATAAACATTTCCTTGAAGCTGTTCTTGGCTCCTTGAAGACTTTGACGTATCCGTTCTTTTGCCTCGGGGGTCAGTTCGTTGTTCTTCTTATAGAACTGAATATAATCAAAATATTCACTGGTCAGAGACCGGTCACTGATATCATTCCAGCGGGTACCCTGCATGCGTCTGCACATCTCCCAGCGATAATCCCCTACGAGACGTATCATCGTGGTATACAGATCCTCCATATGGAAGATGGATAACATCATACGAGCCGGAGTCGTGCGTTTCCTGCCTTCGATCTCCTGCCACATAATTCCCCGGTTTCCCACATTGGGCATCAGGATAACATCCGGAAGGCATTCCACATGGATGGATTCCTTCTGAGCCACAGGGCAGTCCGTATTCAGGGTTTCCCGGTAAAAAGCGGAGTAGTCCACAGACTTAATCCGTTCCAGCACGGAACCGATGGAGGAGGCCGTCACATAACTGGAGGGCAGCTCCTTAAGCACATTGTCAGAGGTGAATACGGGGCAAAAGGTGGTAACCCTGCCATAAGTGATCTTATTGACAATGGGGAACATGTTGCGGAGTTCAAATACCACCTTACTCATGGGATTGTCGGACAGAAGCTGCAGCTCCCGACTGGATACGTTTCCGCTTGCCTTTTGCTTGTGCAGATAATCCGCATAATCCTCGCCGAATTCATTGCGGCTGGGCTGTTTCTCTCCCAGATAAATGCTCTTTAGCCAGTCGTAGAAGGTATATACGCCGGAGATGGAGGTACCGTTTAGGCTAAAGGTCAGTTGGTACAGGAAGAGACTGTTGGAGGCTCCGGCCAGCTCTTCGTCCACATAACCGAAATACAGGAAAAGCTTAACCGGAAGAGACAGGGCTTCATCTGTCAGGCTTTTCTCCAGTACCATGGAATAAATGGTGTAGAATCCTTCGGTGATCTGGCGGCGCAGATGGTTGGCCTCTTCGTCCGTGGAATACTTATCGGTTAGCTTTTTATAGGCGGAAATATTCTGGCGGAACGCATTGGCTGTCTCGTTGTCGGCACAGGCATATTCCAGAATGGCAGACAGAGATCCCGCCAGCTTGGCATGTACCTCCGAATCAGGGCTGTCAGCTGCGGAGGGCTGCTCTGTGCCCATTCGGGAGAGATTTTCCCGGAAACTCTGCAGCCGGGCAGTCAGTAGCGGCATGTCCATGGCAGCATGGCCGCTGATCGTGGAAATAACATTTTGAATCGTGGAATAAATATCCGTTGTATCCGAGGTGGACTGCGCCACCCGGTAATACAGCGAGGTAAATCCCGAAAACAAGTCATCCTCCCCTGGATTCATGTAAAACTGCAGGAGCTGTCTCTGATACCGGGACTGCTCCTCAAGGGCCAGATAGGTCTTGTAGAAGTCCAGGCTTGCCTTTCGCAGAAAGCCGATGGCAACGGCCGGTTCCCGCACGTAGGCAGCCGTACCGTTTTCAGAGAAAATATGTAAGAGTCCCAGATAATAACCGTTCAGCCACATATCCGGTGTCTCAAGCCCCACATAGGAGGTGACCTGTTCGATACCGGCCAGTGTCTTGACCGGGAAACGATACCGCCTGCAAAGCTCCTGATAGGTACTTAAGTGTTCCTGCAGATGGTTATAGAGATTGCTGCAGGACAGTTCGGACACGTCACAATGATTCAGTAGCGTACAGATCTGCCGAAAAGCGGAAACCAGAAATAATCCGGCAATATCCGAATGCTTTTCAAACAGATCCTCCAGAACATTCATGCCCTGCAAGGGGTAGGTCAGGATATTGACCTCCTCCATGGTCTCATAGGACAGAAAATGTACCTCCGAGCAAAGCTCGCAGATACCGATAACATCACCCTTGCCGATCAGGTATTCCCCATCAGGATAATATACCCGTACCAGGCCGCTGGTAATCAGATGAAGAGCAGTCATAGACTGTCCGGTTTTATAAATCATTTTTTGACTGGGTAAATCAACGCCTGCCATAATCAGGTTCCTTTCCAAAAAAATATATATGAGAGAAATATATATTAATTATACCTGTATTGACAGAAATAAACAATAAAAATCAGAAAAAAAGACAAAAAATGTATGCAGTTTATTTTATGAAAATTTTAGAAACAGGTTATTGACAAATAAAATGTTCGGCCGTAAACTATTTCTGCCGAAACAGTTTACGCATAAACCTTTTAGGGGAAGTGCAGAAAGGAGTCCTATGAACGAGGGGGAAAGCAAATTCCATGTGGGGCATCGGATACGGAAGCTGGACAATATTTTAAAACGGAATATGCAGCTGGCATTAAGCGGTCAGGGGATAGATGAAGTGACGGCCATGAATGGCTTTATTATCATGTATCTGCATCATCATTCCGGTCAGGCGGTTCATCAGAAGGATATTGAGAAGGCTTTCCGGATTGGCCGGTCTGCAGTAACCAATATCCTGACCCGTATGGAGGAAAATGGGTTTATCCATCGGGAAACAGACGGCTGTGATGCAAGACTGAAATGCCTGACCTTAACCCCCAAGGGGGAGGAGCAGTGTCAGGTGATCTGCAGCACCATTGAATGGCTGAACTCCAGGCATCTGGAGGGCATTTCTGCCGGGGAATTGAAACAGTTCTTTGAGACACTGGACAGAATAGAGGGGAATGCGGGCAGGCTGTCCGGACGTATCCTGGGAACGGATGATTCCTGGATCCGGGAAATAAAAGGGTTCATTGACCGGGAGAAACGGGAGGGGGAGCCTGGGGCATCCGCCTCCAAGCAGGAATGAGAATCATAAAATGAAGAAGGGAGTATGAGTAATGCTGAAAATACTTGGAGCTCAAATCAAGGAGTTCAAGAAAGCTTCCATTGTTACCCCGTTGTTTATGATCGGAGAGGTAATTATGGAGATGATTATTCCGCTGCTGATGGCTTCCATCATTGACGATGGAGTGAACGCCGAAAACATGCAGCATATTTACATGATTGGCGGGCTGATGCTGGTGACGGCGCTGCTGAGCCTGGCCTTTGGTATCGGAGGCGGTGTCTATGGCGCCAAGGCGTCCGGCGGCTTTGCCAGAAACCTGCGAAGGGCCATGTATGAGAAGATACAGACCTATAGCTTCGCCAATATTGATAAATTCAGTACCTCCGGTCTGGTAACAAGACTGACCACGGATGTGACCAATGTCCAGAATGCCTATCAGATGATCCTGCGTATGTGTATGAGGTCGCCCATCAGCCTGATCTGCGCCATGATCATGTCCTTCCTGATCAGCCCCAGGCTGGCCAGTATCTATCTGGTCGCTGTGCTGCTGCTGGGCTGTGTGCTGGGCGTGATCGTAACCAGTGCTACCAAGCATTTCAATCAGGCCTTTCCCAAGTATGACGATTTAAATGAGAGTGTGCAGGAGAATGTTTCTGCCATCCGCGTAGTCAAGGCTTATGTGAGGGAGGACTATGAGGATGAAAAGTTTAAGAAGGCCAGCGGTAATATTTACAAGATTTTCTGCAAAGCGGAGGGCATCGTTGCCTGGACCAGCCCAGTGATGAATCTGACTGTATATGCCTGCATCATCCTGATCAGCTGGATAGGTGCCCACATGATCGTACAGGGCAGCCTGAGCACGGGAAATTTGATGAGCCTGCTGACTTACTGCATGACGATCCTGATGAACCTGATGATTCTTTCCATGATCTTTGTCATGATTACCATGTCTGTAGCCAGTGCCAGACGTATCTGCGAGGTACTGACAGAGGAGCCGGATCTGGCCAATCCTGAAGATCCTGTTATGGAAGTAGCGGACGGCAGTATCAAATTTGACCATGTTTCTTTCAGCTATAAGAAGGATGCGGATACCAAGGTGCTGAGGGACATCAACCTGGAGATCAGATCCGGTGAGACCATCGGTATTATCGGCGGCACCGGCAGCGCCAAATCCAGCTTGGTGAACCTGATCAGCCGTCTGTATGATGTGACGGAGGGGCAGCTTCTGGTAGGCGGTCTGGATGTGCGCCGCTATGACATGGAGGCTCTGCGCAACCAGGTGGCGGTAGTATTGCAGAACAACGTGCTTTTTTCAGGAACTATCCTGGAAAATCTGCGCTGGGGCGACCTGGAGGCTACGGAGGAGGAATGTCAGCGTGCCTGCCGGCTGGCCTGTGCGGATGAATTCATCCAGAAGATGCCGGATGGATATAACACCTATATTGAGCAGGGCGGTACCAATGTATCCGGCGGACAGAAGCAGAGGCTGTGTATTGCCAGGGCATTATTGAAAAAGCCCAAGATCCTGATTCTGGATGATTCCACCAGCGCAGTGGACACGGCTACGGATGCCCGGATCCGCAAGGCTTTTGCCCAGGAGATCCCCGGTACTACCAAGCTGATCATTGCCCAGCGTATTTCCAGCGTGGAACATGCTGACCGGATCATTGTCATGCATGAGGGGGAGATCGACGGTTTCGGCACCCATGAAGAGCTGTTGGCGACCAATGAGATCTATCGCGATGTATATGAGTCTCAGACAAACGGCAATGGTGATTTTGATGAGAATGGAGGGATGTAACCATGGCAGAAGATAGAACTCCCAAGGTAAACCAGGGCCCCGGTTCCAGAGGCGCCAGAGGCCCCAGACCCAAGCTGGAGAATCCCGGCAAACTGTTAAAACGGGTACTGCGCTATACCTTTAAGGATTATGCGGTTCATTGGATCGTGGTAGTGATCTGTATTGTGACTACGGTACTGTCATCCCTGCAGGGAACGCTGTTTATGCGGTCGCTGATCGATGACTATATTATCCCCCTGCTTTTGCAGCAGAATCCTGATTTTACCCCCCTGGCGGGCGCTGTGGGCAGAGTGGCTTGTTTTTATGGGCTGGGCGTGCTGGCGTCCCTTGTCCAGTCCAGGCTGATGATTTATGTGACCCAGGGAACGATGAAGCATCTGAGGGACGATTTGTTTGAAAAGATGGAAAAGCTGCCCATCCGGTATTTTGATACCCATGCCCATGGAGATATCATGTCTATCTATACCAATGATATTGATACCATGCGGCAGATGATCAGCCAGAGTATCCCCCAGCTTCTAAACAGTGTGATCAGTGTGGTATCCACGTTGATTTCTATGTTCGTACTGGACATCCCGCTGACGCTGGTTACGCTGCTTATGGTGGCAGTGATGATATTGGCAGCCAAGAAGCTCGGCTCCTTGTCCAGCCGCTTTTTCCTGTCCCAGCAGCATGATTTGGGGAAACTCAATGGCTGCATCGAGGAGACTATGACGGGGCAGAAGGTAGTCAAGGTATTCTGTCATGAGGAGGAAAGCTTAAAGCAGTTTAACGAACTGAACGACCGTCTCTATGACAGCTCCTATAAGGCAAATAAGTATGGTAATATTATGGGCCCCGTGAATGCACAGCTGGGCAACCTGAGCTATGTGATCTGTTCCGTGGTGGGCGGTGCATTGGCGATTACGGGAATCTCAGGCCTGTCTCTGGGAGATCTGGCAGCTTTTCTGACTCTGAATAAGTCCTTCAGCATGCCGATCAACCAGATCAGTATGCAGTTTAACAGCGTCATCATGGCGTTGGCCGGTGCAGACAGGATTTTCCGCCTGATGGATGAGGAACCGGAGGTGGACAACGGTTATGTGGAGCTTGTCAATGCAGAGAAAAATGAACGCCAGGAGATCGTGGAGTCCGAAAAGCGTACCGGTCTCTGGGCATGGAAGCATTATCATAAGGACAGTGATACGGTAACCTACATGGAGCTGAAGGGGGACGTGGTTTTTGAACATGTGGACTTCGGCTATACGGATGAAAAAATGGTTCTGCATGATATTGTACTCTATGCTAAGCCGGGGCAGAAGATTGCCTTCGTGGGCTCCACCGGCGCCGGCAAGACTACGATTACCAATCTGATCAATCGTTTTTATGATATTCAGGATGGAAAAATACGTTATGACGGCATTAATATCAATAAGATTAAGAAAAACGATCTGCGCCGTTCCCTGGGTATCGTGCTGCAGGATACCCATCTGTTTACCGGTACGGTTATGGAAAATATCCGTTACGGCAAGCTGGATGCCACCGACGAGGAAGTGGTTCGGGCAGCTAAGCTGGCGAATGCGGACGGCTTTATCCGGCGTCTGCCGGAAGGATACAATACCATGCTGCACGGCGACGGCGCCAACCTGAGCCAGGGACAGAGGCAGCTGTTGGCAATCGCCAGAGCTGCGGTAGCCGATCCTCCGGTGCTGATTCTGGATGAGGCGACCAGTTCCATTGATACCCGTACGGAGCGGATCGTTCAGGATGGCATGGATAAGCTGATGAAGGGCAGAACGACCTTTGTGATTGCCCACAGGCTTTCCACAGTTCGTAATTCCGACTGCATCATGGTCATGGAGCAGGGCCGTATCATTGAGCGAGGTACTCACGACCAGCTGATAGAGGAAAAAGGAAAATATTATCAGTTGTATACCGGTCTGCAGGCATAAAGCAGATCAGCCAGCCCCGGATGAATCCGGAGGCTGGCATCTTTTTTGCGGAAAACTGGTTTTTTTGTAGAAAAATACTTTAATTTTTGGACAGGGAATGATATAGTAAAGAAGTATACAGCTTTTTTAGGAGGTAAGCGGCCTTGGATCAGGAATATATGCGGAATATGGCAAATCAATATAAAAAGGAGCTGACTCCTCTTTTACGATATCTGCCTTGGCTGGAGGAACATGCGGGAATGCGGACGGGTTCGGAATATGACGGACATGCGGACGGCAACACCACCATGTCTTTTCCGATTTACGACAGTACCCTGCTGGGTTTTGTAAAGGAAGCGGGGAAATCCGGTTTTATGGATCGGAACTACGCTTATGTGTATTCCCGCAGGCAGCTGAAGACTCCGGCAGATGAGAGAAAGGCCATTGAAGCGGCTACGATCCGGGAATGGAATGTGTTGTGCGGCATCCTGTCACGGTATGTGCTGGGAGGAAATACCAAGGCATATCTGTGGACCCAGGCGGTAAAGGAGAATATCTTCGGCATGATACTGGAAAAGATGCAGGAGATCGTGGAGTTTTGGGATAAACCCCTTGAACAGGAATAAAGTGCTTACAGCGTGCGGCAGAGCGCACAATTATAGAAGAAAGAGCAACGGAAAGAGTGGGGAAGCAGATGGGAGAAAAATCGGCACAGAAGAGAAAGTACATCTTGGAGACGGCTCGCAGGGTATTTATGGATAAGGGCTATAAAAGAGTCACCATGAAAGATATTGTGGACGCCTGTGAGATCAGCCGGGGCGGGCTTTATCTATACTTTAACAGCACTGCGGAGATTTTTCTCGAGGTATTGAAGATGGAGACCGAGGAAGCGGACGATGTATTTTCCGACAGCATTACGGAGGACGCCACTGCAGCGGATATTCTGACCCTTTTCCTGAAGGAGCAGAAGAAGGAGCTGCTTCGGAAAAAGGATACCCTGACCCAGGCTACCTATGAATTCTATTTTGAAAATGAACTGCCTAAAAAGGATAATATTCTGAAAAAGCAGTTTGATTCGGCGGTGAAGATCATGGAGAAGCTGATCGAAGCCGGGGTGGAGAATGGTGAATTTTACTGTGAGGATCCGATGGGAACGGCCCGCAATATCATGTTTGTGCTGGAGGGACTGAAGATTAACGCCCAGACCATCGGTATCACGGCAGAGACGGCGGATCGGGAATTTATGTATATACTTACCGCCCTCGGAGTGGAAGACTAATCAGGTGCTACTGTCGGCGGCAGGGGCATATTTTATATGAATGCAACAGTTCGGCCATAACCTGTATGACAAATGAATGGGGGGTGGCTTGGAAGAGTCTGTGCTGTGCGGGGGAAAAGGCATGATTGAAAATATCACTTTATTGGAACTGCCCGTAGGGGAACATCTGGCGATACGGAGAAACAGAATCTGCTACAAAAAAGAAAGCAAGGCGCTGGGGCGGATCGCCATTGTATCCGGCACCCATGGGGATGAACTGGAAGGGCAGTATATCTGTTATGAAGTGGCCAGGCGGATCGGAGAGCGCCCGGAGTGCCTGACTGGGATCGTGGATATCTATCCTGCGCTGAATCCGCTGGGAATCGACCTTGCCAACAGAACACTGCCGATTACCGGCGTGGACATGAACCGGATGTTCCCGGGCAGTAAAGACGGCAATGCCATGGAGCGGATTGCGGCGGCAGTGGTGGATGATCTGATTGGCGCAGATCTGTGTATCGATGTACATGCCAGCGATATTTTTGTGCAGGAGATTCCCCAGGTTCGGCTCAGTGAGGAATTTGCTGACAGGATGCTGCCCTTTGCCAAGCTGATGAATGTGGATATGATCTGGATGAATGCCACGGCGACTGTGCACGAAGCAACCCTGGCGCATTCTCTGAATACTATGGGGATTCCTGCCATGGTAGTGGAGCTGGGGCAGGGCAACAGCATCAATATGATCTACGGCAACCAGGTGGTGGATGGGATCTTTAATGTGATGCATGAGATGGGGCTATGGACAGGCGATGTGGCGCCTACCCAGATGCCTGCCATCTCCAGTGACGGCAAAGTGGAATTCATCCGCAGTGAGGCAGAAGGGATATTTTTGTCCAGAATCCAGCATAATCATTTTGTCAGTATGGGGGAACTGATCGGGGAGGTGGTGGATCCCATAACGGGAGAGGTCAAAAGCCGTATCACCGCAGACAAGATCGGTTTGCTGTTTACCCTGCGCAACTATCCGCTGGTCTATGAGGGCGATCTGCTGGCCAGGATCCTGACCGATATTACGCATAACAGTTCAGCTATAAGAGAATAAGCACTGGGCATGGGTGCTTGCACACAATGCCCAGAGATTGTCCTCTTATGAGCGGAGCGCCCGGTTATGAGCAAAGTTAGCTGCGAAGCAGCGGGAAAGCACCGCAGGTGCGTCTTTGCGAATGGAGTGTGCGTGGCTGTTACGATTGTATAAAGAGAGGAATTTTTTATGCGTATACAGGAAATATATACCGTACATTCGGTTTATCGGGAAGATATGAAGATCAGGGGCTATATCTTCGGCCGCGGAGAAAAATCAGCCTGTATCGTGGGCGCACTAAGGGGGAATGAAATCCAGCAGATGTATATCTGCTCCCAGCTGATTCAGGCGCTCAGGGAATTGGAGTCCAACGGCTGTATCAGCGCCGGTAAGCAGATCCAGGTAATTCCGGTGGTCAACGGCTATGGCATTAATGTGGGGCGGCATTTCTTTGGTGTGGATAACGGGGACTTAAACAGGGCTTTTCCCGGCAATGCCTACGGTGAACAGAGCCGGCGGATTGCGTATGCGCTGCTGGAGGATGTGGGGGCCTATATCTATGGGATCCAGTTCGCTTCCTTTTACATGGAGGGAGAGTTTGTGCCCCATGTGCGGATGATGGAGACCGGATATCAGAATGCCTCCCTTGCCAATCTGTTTGGGCTGCCCTATGTGGTGGTACATAAGCCGGCTCCCATTGATACCAGTACGCTGAATTATAACTGGCAGGATGAAATGACGGCCGCTTTTTCCCTGTATACCAATAAAAACCGGGAAATCGACGAGCAAAGCGCCAGACAGGCGGTGGCGGCGGTGCTGCGTTTCCTGAAACGGATGGGGATCATCCGTTATGAAAGCCACAGCGGGTATATCAGTCATGTGCTGTATGAGCAGGATCTGTCAGATGTGCATGCCGGGGAGGCGGGAATCTTCAGAGGGCTGGTGAAAGCGGGAGACGATGTGCGTTATGGCCGTCCTATGGCGGAGATCCTGGATCCTCAGGAGGGCATGGTGAGGGAGACCATCCTGGCGCCTACGGACGGCATTGTCTTCTTTGCTCATACCAGTGCGTTGGTTCTTCAAGGAGATACGGTTTACCGGCTGGTGCACCGGCTTCATGAATAACCGATTGATTTTTTATTTTTGTTCTTGTGGGAAACGGGGTAAACCTTTATAATGAATACAACAACTTTTTATGGAGGACTCATCATGGGAAACGTGAGACGTATCTATGTGGAAAAAAAAGCGCCCTATGCGGTAAAGGCAAGAGAGCTGAAGGGCGACTTGAAGAATTATCTGGGACTGGGCAATGTGGAAGAGGTGAGAGAGTTTATCCGCTATGATGTGGAGAATATTTCTGATGAAACCTTTGCGGCTGCCTGCAGAACGGTATTTTCCGAGCCGCCGGTGGACGATTTGTATGAGGAAAATATTGAGATCCCGGAGAATGGTCATGTTTTTTCCGTAGAATATCTGCCCGGTCAGTTTGACCAGAGGGCAGATTCTGCAGTGCAGTGCGTACAGTTTTTAAAAGAGGACGAGCAGCCCATTATCCGTACGGCTGTAACCTATATGATCATTGGCAATGTGTCCGAGGAGGAGATGGCGCGTATCAAGGCTTACTGCATTAATCCTGTGGACTCCCGGGAGACGGATATGGTAAAGCCCCAGACGCTGGTGACAGAGTTTGCGGAGCCGGCAGATGTGATTATTTTAGACGGCTTTGCCGGGATGCCCCAGCAGGAATTGCGTAAGCTTTATGATTCCCTGGGACTGGCTATGACCTTCAAGGATTTTCTGCATATTCAGAAGTATTTCCGTGACGATGAAAAGAGAGATCCGTCTATGACGGAGATCCGGGTACTGGATACCTACTGGTCCGACCACTGCCGCCATACTACTTTTTCCACAGAACTGAAGGACGTGGAGTTTGGCGAGGGGTATTACCGGGATCCCATTGAGGCGACCTACCAGAGTTATATGGATACCAGGGCGGAGATTTTTGCCGGCAGAGAGGATAAATTTGTCTGCCTGATGGATCTGGCGCTGATGGCTATGCGGAAGCTGAAAAAGGAAGGCAGGCTGGCCGATATGGAGGAATCTGACGAGATTAATGCCTGTTCCGTGGTGGTGCCTGTGGAGATGGAGTATGAGGATCGCACGGTAACCGAGGAGTGGCTGGTATTTTTCAAGAATGAGACCCATAATCATCCCACAGAGATCGAGCCCTTCGGCGGTGCGGCAACCTGTCTGGGCGGCGCCATCCGGGATCCCTTGTCCGGCCGGGGATATGTCTATCAGGCTATGCGGGTAACCGGTGCGGCGGATCCCACTGTGCCTGTGGCAGATACCCTGAAGGGTAAGCTTTCTCAGAAAAAGCTGGTGAGGGGCGCTGCCAGCGGCTATTCCTCCTATGGCAATCAGATCGGTCTGGCTACGGGCTTTGTCAAGGAGATTTACCATCCCAACTATGTGGCAAAGCGTATGGAGATCGGCGCTGTTATGGGGGCTGCGCCCAGGAAAAATGTAATCCGCGAGACCTCCGATCCTGGCGATATCATCATCCTGCTGGGAGGACGGACCGGACGTGACGGCTGCGGCGGCGCTACCGGCTCCTCCAAGGTACATACGGAGCAGTCCATTGAGACCTGCGGCGCAGAGGTACAGAAGGGTAATGCGCCTACAGAGCGTAAGATCCAGAGGCTGTTCCGCAGGGAGGAGGTCAGCAGGCTGATCAAGAAGTGTAATGACTTTGGCGCAGGCGGCGTATCAGTAGCCATCGGGGAACTGGCAGACGGCCTGACAGTGGATCTGGACAAGGTGCCCAAAAAGTATGCCGGACTGGACGGCACGGAGCTGGCGATTTCCGAGTCCCAAGAACGTATGGCAGTGGTGGTGGATCCTAAGGATGTGGAGACTTTCCTGGATTATGCAGCCCAGGAGAATCTGGAAGCTGTGGCAGTGGCTGAGGTAACCAAGGAGCCCCGTCTGGTGCTGAACTGGAGAGGAAAGGCGATTGTAAGCTTAAAGCGTTCTTTCCTGGATACCAATGGCGCCCATCAGGAGACCAACGTAAAAGTGGATATTCCGGATGAAAAGGATAATTATTTTGACCGTTATGCGATAGAGAAGGTGGGAGAGATGGCAGAGACCGGTGACATCAAGGGCGCATGGCTGACGCTGTTAAATGACCTGAATGTCTGCTCCCAGAAAGGCCTGGTGGAGATGTTTGACTCCTCCATCGGCGCAGCCAGCGTGCTGATGCCCTATGGCGGCCAGTATCAGCTGACCGAGACCCAGACCATGGTAGCCAATCTGCCGGTATTTAAGGGGAAAACAGATACCGTGACGATGATGAGCTGTGGCTTTG
>CALWLO010000043.1 GCA_944381545.1 uncultured Acetatifactor sp.
AAAAAAGAGAAATTGGGGAGAAAACGGGTTACAGGAGGAGAGGGTATGTTGATATGTCCCAAGTGCAGAAATGAGTATAGAGAGGGGATCACCATATGTGCGGATTGCGGCTGCCAGCTGGTAGCGGAGGAAGAAATCGCCGACAGGGTGCCGCTGACTTTTGGGGAAGAAGATGTGCTGGTACGTTTGAAAGAGTATCTGACATATAACGGCCTGCAGAATATGGAGATTGTCTATGATGAGAAGGAAGCGGTGCATGAGCTGCTGATCAATGAGAAGGATAAGCAGAGGGCGAACAAGCTGGGAAGTGTATTCATGCAGCAGGAGAATGTCCGCCAGGCTGAGGAAGCGGCCAGAGCACAGGCCGAGCGGGAGCGTCAGGCGGCAGAGAATCCACAGCCTAAGTGGTTTGGCATGGGCAGCGAGGAACCAAAGGAAGAAAAGGCCCCCCAGCTTCAGGCACTGCAGTTTAAGAGATCCTCCGGGGGATATCAGAACAAGGCCGAGCGGGCAGCGGAGAATAAATCTTCCGCATGGACCTTGCTGCTGGTGGGCGGTGCAGGTCTGATATTCCTGGTGCTTCTGCTTACAGGGGTACTGCCTCTGCAGCTTAGAGGCGTCAACCGCTATCTGATCGGCGGTATCATGGGAGCCATGTTTCTTCTCTTTGTGGTGATGGGCTTTGTTTCCCTGAAAAAATCCAGGGAGTATGAAAAGGATGCGGATTCCGAGAATTCCTTAAGGGGCACCATGGAGAAATGGTGTAAGGAAAATCTGGACGGAGCCGGTATAGATGCGAAGCTTCAGCTGTCAGCCGCAGCCCAGGAGGAATGGTATTTCCGCAGAACAGCAATGCTGAAAGCCATACTGAATCATCAGTTTGTAAACCTGGATCAGGAATTTCTGGATCACTTTGTGGATGATATATACGATACCATATTCCCGGAAGGGTAGGTAGAAAAAGGGATGGATGGGTAAATGCCTTTGCCGCTCCTTTTTCAGCACCCGGACAGTCCGGCAACCGCCCAATGGAGCAAAGAGAAAAGATGAAGATTACCATATTGTGTGTAGGCAAAATCAAAGAGTCCTTCTATCGGGAGGCCATCGCTGAGTACACCAAGCGGCTGAGCAAATACTGCCGGCTGGAAATCATTGAGGTGGCGGATGAAAAGACTCCAGACAGGGCTTCTGCAGCGATGGAGGAGCAGATCAAGGAGAAGGAAGCTGACCGTCTGCTGGCCCGGCTGGAGGAGAACGCTTATGTCTATACGCTGGAAATCCAAGGCAAACGCTATACCTCCGAAGGCTTTGCCGAAGCCATCCGTCAGGCCGGGATCAATGGCCGCAGCCATATTGTCTTTATCATCGGCGGCTCCCTGGGGCTGCATGGGAAGCTGCGGAAACGCTCCGATCAGGCGATCAGCTTCTCGGATATGACCTTTCCTCATCAGCTCATGCGGGTGATTCTGTGTGAGCAGATTTACCGGGCTTACCGCATTATCAGCGGGGAGCCGTATCACAAGTAAGAACGTATTTTGGAGATTACGCAACCAATGACGGTACATATCGCCAAGAGAGCATTGCAAAAGCAGGAGATTATCTGAAATCCATGAAAAGCGGTTTCCTAAAATTGCATTGCATTTTTTTACATAAAATGTTATATTATGGAAGATAAATTGCATACCAATGCATAATCATTCGCAAATCAGGAGGATGGAAACATGAAAAAGTTATTGGCAACACTGCTTGTTGCTGTGATGGTGGCAGCGGCACTGACCGGCTGCGGCAGTGACAGTGCGTCAAAAACCGCAAAGGTAATCGACATCGAGCTCACCCAGGAGGAGTACGCTTTCGGCGTAGACAAGAATCAGCCGGAGCTTTTAGAGTCTGTGAATGCGTTTATCGCACAGATTATGGAGGATGGTACCTTTGATGAGATATGCAACAATTATTTCGGCGACGGCACACCAGTGCCCGTTTCCTCTGCGGCTTTAGATGAGAGCAAGGATCAGCTTGTGGTGGCGACCAACGCAGCCTTCGAGCCCTTTGAGTTCATGGAAGGGGATAACTACTTAGGTATTGATATGGAGATCGCTGCGGCGCTGGCTGACTATCTCGGCAAAGAGCTGGTGATCCAGAACATGGACTTTGACGCAGTATGTCTGTCCGTAGGTCAGCAGAAGTGCGATGTGGCGATGGCCGGCCTGACCATCAAGGAGGATAGGAAGGAGTATGTGAATTTTTCAGATCCTTACTATAACGCAGCCCAGAAGCTGATTGTTAGCTCGGACGAAACGGCATTTGACGATTGTACGGATGCAGCCGGTGTGGAAGCGATCCTGAATGAAAAGGATGACAGCGTGAAGGTGGGCGTACAGACTGGCACGACAGGACAGTTCTACTGTGAGGGCGACGCTGACTGGGGCTTTGCTGGATTTGCAATGGAGACCGTGGGTTATAAGAACGGTTCCCTGGCAGTGCAGGATCTGTTAAACGGCAACATTCAGTATGTAATCATTGACTCTGCGCCTGCGACATGTATCACGGAAGCGATCAACGAAATGCAGTAAGCGCACGGCCCTATGGCGCACAGCCCTGACAGAGAGGTTTACATGGGTAATTTTGGTCAGAAAGTAGATAAATTCATAGAAATTTTCATCGCACAAAACGGCTACGTGAGAGTGCTGGAAGGATTGAAGAACACGCTGCTGATCGCAGTGATGGGTCTGTTGATCGGCATCCTGATCGGTACGCTGATTGCCACCGTCCGTGTCATTCCCAAATACAGGCGTTTGCCTCGGATACTGAACGGTTTCTGCAGCTTTTATGTGGGGTTGTTCCGGGGGACGCCCATGGTAGTGCAGCTATTGGTATTCTACTATGTGCTGTTACCCCTTTTTGATATCCGCATGACGGGTGTGCAGGTGTCCATTATGGTTTTCGGACTCAACAGTGGGGCTTATATCTCCGAGATTATGCGCAGCGGCATCCAGTCCGTGGATTCGGGTCAGATGGAGGCCGGCCGGGCGGTGGGATTGAGCTTCGCCACGACCATGCTCAAGATTGTCATTCCCCAGGCGGTGAAAAACATCCTGCCCACCCTGGGCAATGAGTTCATTTCACTAATCAAAGAGACCTCTGTGGTCAGCTTCGTGGGCGCTGCGGATCTGTATGTGGCGTTCAGCTATATCGGCAGCAACAGTTATGAATTTATGGTTCCGTATCTGGTGATGGCGTTAATTTACATTGTGCTGGTACTGATCATCAGCACAGGAATTAAGATCATGGAAAGGAGCCTGGGAAAAAGTGATAGACGTAATTAATCTGGAAAAGCAATTTGGCGATACCAAGATCCTGAAGGGCGTCAGCGTCAAGATTGAGAAGGGCGATATCATGGTGATCATTGGACCATCAGGCTCCGGCAAGAGCACCTTTCTGCGCTGCTTAAACTGCATGGAGGATCCCACCAGAGGACATATCATCTTTAAGGGCGTGGATATCGCAGACATGAGCGTGGACATCAATGTGCACAGAAGGCACATGGGCATGGTGTTCCAGCATTTTAATCTGTTCAACAACAAGACTGTGATACAGAATATCATGCTGGCGCCGGTATATGTACAGTGTCAGGATCTGCGCAGGACGAAGCGGAAAAATCTGTGGATCAGATGCACCAACCTCTTCAAAAAGCAGGCGGACAAACGAGAGCTGATCCCGGTCACCGCCACCAAGGCACAGATCAAGGAAAATGCGCAGGAAAATGCCCTTTCCCTGTTAAAGCAGATCGGACTGCAGGACAAGGCGGATGTATATCCATCCACTCTTTCCGGCGGTCAGAAGCAGAGGGTTGCGATCGTGCGTTCCCTTGCTATGAATCCGGATGTGATCCTGTTTGACGAGCCTACCAGTGCGCTGGATCCGGAAATGGTAGGCGAGGTGCTTGATCTGATGAGGAAACTCGCCAAAGAGGGCATGACCATGATCATCGTGACCCACGAAATGGGCTTTGCCAAGGAGGTGGCCAACAAGGTGCTGTTTATCGACGATGGACAGATTCTGGAGAGTGCGCCGCCGGAGGAGTTTTTCGGGCATCCGAAGAACCCCAGACTGAAGGAGTTTTTGTCCAAAGTGCTGGTATAGAAAGAATACGCACCTATCGCTTAAAAATGCACACCCCGGCTACCCTGCACCTGTTTACTATCGTTAAGCGGGTGGCATGATCATCGTTCATGGGGTATTCGGTTCATCGTTACATTGTATCAATTTGGGTGTGGCAACGGACAAAACCATGCCGAGATTGATATAGTTGTGACACAGACAAAAAGAGACCGGCCCTATCAGGATGAGCTGTTTTCCCATCCTGTTAGGGCCGGTATACTGTCAGCCCGAGACGGAGGGCAGATTCCCGAGATTGTTATCCTCAGTGCCGTCCGGCAGGGACTTCAGATATTCCGTATCTTTTCTGTGAGCGATCCCTACGTTTTTGATCTCTCCCTCCTTGGCTAGGGCAACTCCCTCTTCCTTGGAGACAGTGGAACCGTCCGATAACTGGTATCCGGTGATTTTTCCTCCGTTTTTTACCAGCCCTACGATTTCTTTGGCATCGCCTTTGGTCTGGGGAATTTCATCTAATGTATTCCTGGCCAGTGATTCCCCGAGTATCTCTTTATCGTTCATTGCTTTTCCCTTTCCTTATTTGGTTATTGTTTCGGATATTATCCTCTGCCGAAACGGTGAAAAATATACATGGCTGAACTGTTACGATACATGTCGGTTGGCGTTTGGCAACTGTTGTAATCTGTCGGGTTCAGGTGTATAATGAGGAATAGCGGAAAATCGGAAAGGATAAGTAATGTGCATAGTTTTGGTAAGATCAATTATGACGTGCTGCTCTGACAGGGAAGACCGGTGGGGAGGAAAAATGGCAAGGGCGGAAAAGCAGATGGCAGAACAAATGCCCCTCAAAAAACTGGCGGAGGAAGTAATCAGACGCTTGAAGGAGGAGTACCCGGATACCGGATGTACCCTTGACTACAATCAGGCATGGAAGCTGCTGGTGAGCGTAAGGCTGGCAGCGCAGTGTACCGATGCAAGAGTGAATGTGGTGGTGGAGAAGCTCTATGAAGAATTTCCCGATGTCAATGCACTGGCAGAAGCGCCGGTGGAGGAGATAGAGAGGATTGTTCACCCCTGCGGCCTGGGCAGAAGTAAGGCAAGGGATATCAGCGCCTGTATGAAAATGCTGCGTGACGAGTATGGCGGGAATGTGCCCGATGATTTTGAAAAGCTGCTAAAGCTTCCCGGAGTAGGGCGAAAGAGCGCCAATCTGATCATGGGGGATGTGTTCGGTAAACCGGCTATTGTTACCGATACCCACTGTATCCGCTTAGTCAACAGGATCGGTCTGGTGGATGGCATAAAGGAACCCGCCAAGGTGGAAAAGGAGCTATGGAAGATCATTCCGCCCCAGGAGGGCAGTGATTTCTGCCACAGGCTGGTGGATCACGGCAGGGCAGTATGTACCGCCCGCACCAGGCCGTAGTGTGACCGGTGCTGCCTACGGGATATCTGTCAGAAAGTGGGGCTTGATGAAAAGCAGCAAAATATCCAAAAATAAAGGAGGAGAAAGAGATGTATGAATTTAAGGAGGAGTTTATAACTGGGATCGAGCAGATCGACAATGAACACAGGAAATTGTTTGAGATTGCCCAGGAGCTGTATGAACTGCAGTGTGAGGAATTTATCCCCGACAAATACGATAATATCCGTAAAATCCTGGAGGAACTGAAACAGTATACCATGACGCATTTTGAGCATGAGGAGGCCTATATGGAGTCCATTGGCTATAAAAGGATGTTTACTCAGAAGGTTCAGCATGATGCGATGCGGGAAAAGATCAATGAGTGGGATCTGGATGCCATTGATGAAAATCAGGATGGAGCAATAGAGGAAATGCTTCAGACCGTGACGGACTGGCTGGTGAATCACATTCTGAATCAGGATAAGCTGATCGGAAAATAAAATACATAAACCGTCGAAGTGTATAAAGAAGCAGGAACTCCCAAGGACAGTATCGCATATATTAGTCAAAAACAGGTAGGTATTCCTATGTTTCGTCGTTTTGACCCATGTGAGTGTAGCTGTGAGGATCACGGCATGCAGCCCTATGCTGCCAATATTGGCTTGGCCGCATGGAGCAGCCGGGATTTCAGATGTACTCTCTGGACGGGAAAAAATCTGCAGATGACCCTTATGAATATACCGCTTTGCGGAGAAATCGGACTGGAGGTACATCCTTATACGGATCAGTTCCTGCGGATTGAGCAGGGGCAGGCAAGAGTATGGATGGGGGAAAGCAGGGAGCAGATGAGCTTCTGCCGGGATCTGGAGCCGGGAGACGGGATTTTTGTCCCTGCGGGAACCTGGCACAATGTGGTGAATACCGGCAACCGCATACTGAAGCTGTCTACCATCTATGCACCGCCGGAGCATGCAGCCGGAACTGTACATCCCACAAAGGAGGATGCCTTAAAAGCAGAAGAATAATTTTTATTGCCCCAGCCTTTTTGCCCTTCTGAGCTGAGCCATTTCCCATTCCCCTTTTTCTGCTTCCGTCTCCAGCACCAGCGGGGGGACTTTGGCGGGGCGTCCTGCTTCGTCCAGCAGTACCATGACCAAATAGGCCCGGTTGATGGGTTTGCGGATCCCGGTAATGGCATTCTCCACATAGGTATCCACCCTAACCTCCAGGGAAGTATTGCCGGTGTAGGTTACATAGCCAATCAGCACCAGCAGATTGTCCACATAGGCTCCTGCCTTGAAGGTCAGGTTATCAATGGCGGCAGTGGTAACATTGTCGCTGCCGGTATGTCTCTTTGCTACGATGGCGGCCACCTCGTCAATCATTTTCAGCAGCGTTCCGCCGAAAAGCCGCCCATTGCCGTTTAAATCAGCGGGGCTGACCAGATGAACCTGTTCTGTTTTGGAGTAGGATACGGTTTTGGTAAAGGGTTCTGTCATTGTCTTATACCTCGTTGTTAATTGGTAGTTCTAGTGTACCACAAATATAGGAATTTTAAAGGGTGAATTTAGAGATTACAATTATGGGAGATATATTAGGGTGCATATATGACCGTCCCCTTACATACCCTGTACTATATTGTATGGTTTGAAGAAGGAACGATCATATGCCGGAAGGAACAGCCATCTATGTGGTGCAGCAGGGGGATACAGTGGACAGCATTGCCGCTCTTTATGGAGTAAATGCAAGAGCCATTGCACAGGATAATCAGATTGTCTATCCATATGAGCTTGCCGTGGGGCAGGCTCTGTTTATTGATCTGGGGATAAGGCAGCCCTACAGATCTCTGCGGGTTACAGGCTATGCTTACCCGTATATTCATGAGACGGTGTTGGCTGATACTCTGCCCTATCTGTCAGAACTGGCGATTTTTTCTTACGGCTTTACAATAGACGGGGCGCTGGTGCCCCCGATGCTGCCGGATGACTGGATGATTGCGCTGGCGCTGCAGTATGGCACAGCTCCCATCCTGACGCTGACTCCCCTGGACGAACAGGGGCGCTTCAGTAATTATCTGATCCATAATGTGGTGCAGAATCCGGAGACGGTCAGCATACTGATCGGTAATTTGCTGGAGACCATGGGGCAGAAGGGATATCAGGGAGTGGATATTGACTTTGAATATATTCTGGCAGAGGACAGGGATGCCTTTACCGACTTTGTCAGGCGGGTAGCGGAACAGATGCGGGAAAACGGCTATCACACCTCCGTGGCTCTGGCACCCAAGACCAGCGCCGACCAGCAGGGGCTGCTCTATGAGGGGAAGGACTATCGGGCCCTGGGAGAAGCGGCGGATCATGTCCTGCTGATGACTTATGAATGGGGCTATACCTATGGGCCGCCCATGGCTGTAGCCCCATTAAACCAGGTGCGCCGAGTGGTGGAATATGCGGTGACGGAGATCCCGGCGGAAAAGATCGATCTGGGGATTCCCAATTATGGCTATGACTGGCCGCTGCCCTTTGTGCGGGGAGAAACCAAGGCCACTCCCATCGGCAATATCCAGGCGGTACGTATTGCCATAGAGCAGGGGGTGGCGATCCAATTTGATTCCCTGGCTCAAAGCCCCTTTTTTACCTATCGTCAGGTGGAACAGGTACGGGAGGGAGATTATGAAGCAGTAAATGCCTATGTGGAGCATGAAGTCTGGTTTGAGGATGTGCGCAGCCTTCAGGAAAAATTTGACCTGATCCGGGAGTTTGGTCTGGGAGGCTGCGGATACTGGCAGATCATGCGGTGGTTTGCCGCCAACTGGAAGCTGCTGTATAAGAACTTTTATATTGACAAATAGTAAGATGTAAAACGGATGACAGACCCTAGAGAATATGATAAAATGACCTTATTCCAGGCAGGAAACGGCCAGGGAACCGTATTGTACCGGAAAGGCGGCAGACATTATGAGAATGTATGATATCATCATGAAAAAGAGAAACGGCGGCAGATTATCAACGGAGGAAATATCCTTTTTTATCAGCGGCTATACCCGGGAGGAGATTCCTGATTATCAGGTATCCGCCCTGATGATGGCCATCTATTTTCAGGGGTTGGATGAGGAGGAGACTCTGGCTCTGACCATGGCCATGGCTCACAGCGGAGAAATGCTGGATCTGTCTGCCATAGAAGGGGTGAAGGTGGATAAACACAGTACCGGCGGCGTGGGAGATAAGACATCACTGGCCCTGGCGCCCATGGCGGCAGCCTGCGGGATCAAGGTGGCCAAAATGAGCGGCAGGGGCCTGGGCCATACCGGAGGAACCATTGATAAGCTGGAGAGCTTTAAGGGCTTTAGTACAGCTATCCCTCAGGAGCAGTTTATCCGTCAGGTCAACGGGATCGGCATTTCCATTATGGGACAGACGGCGGATCTGGCTCCGGCGGATAAGAAGCTGTATGCTCTGCGGGACGTCACCGCCACAGTGGATAGCATGTCCCTGATCGCCAGTTCCATCATGAGCAAAAAACTGGCCGCAGGAGCCGATGCTATTGTGCTGGATGTCAAAACTGGCAGCGGCGCCTTTATGAAAACAGAGGAAGAGGCATTGGCCCTGGCCCGGGAGATGGTGAAGATCGGAAACGGGGCTGGGAGACATACCATTGCAGTGGTGTCCGATATGGATCAGCCCTTGGGCAGGGCGGTAGGCAATGCCTTGGAGGTAAAGGAGGCCATTGATACCCTGCGGGGGCAGGGACCCGCGGACTTTGTGGCGCCGTGCCTGACTCTGGGCAGCCAGATGCTGATTGCCGGGGGAAAGGCACAGGATACCCGGCAGGCCAGGGATATGCTGCAGCAAACCATTGAAACCGGTGCGGCACTTAAAAAGCTGGCGCAGTTTGTGCAGGCCCAGGGCGGTGATCCGGCGGCGGTTTATGATCCCTCGCTGCTGCCCCGGGCAGCGTATACAGAACCGATACCGGCCCCGGCGGACGGCTATATCCGTCAGATTCGCTGTGATGAGATCGGCATGTGCTCCCTGATGCTGGGCGGAGGCCGGGAGACCAAGGACAGTGAGATTGATCTATCCGTAGGACTGGTGCTGACGGCAAAAGTGGGGGACTATGTAAAAAATGGGGAACCTCTGGCCTATATGCATTTTAATGATCCGGTCAAAGCAGCGGCCGCCAGGGAACGCTTTTATCAGGCCTATTCCTTCGGCGCAGACGCCGGAGAGAAAGCTCCCGTGCTCATCCATCGGATTCTTCAGGAGTCCTAGCTCCTGCTCTGGTACCGGCTCGCTGCAGTGCCTGCCCTGTTCCCGAGTGTAATCAACGGAGCCTTTGACGTGTTTTATGCCGCACTTCCTGTCAGTCTGCCCGGCGCCCGGTGCATGACATACCGGACAAGTGGCTCTGCATATATTAGAGGGAATATATGCCAAGATTCCGGGAGGCATGACCGATTATATGAAGAAGAAGCAAGCAGAGGGCCCAAGCCGCAAAGAGGTTATTATCGATTCCCTTTCCCTCCCTAAAGATGTCCTGCTGGGAGCTTTAAAGGTAACTCTGACCGGCAGTCAGGAAGCATGGATTGAAAACTATAAGGGAATCCTGGAATATACAGAGTGTCAGATCCTGCTCCAGGGCAAAAATTGTCAGGTATGCTTTGAGGGACAGCGCCTGTCCATAGAATACTATACCAATGAGGATATGAAGATCAGCGGCTGCATCCGTTGTGTCAGGTATCAGTAATCTTGGACCGGGAGGATCGATATGGTAGGAATACTGCAATTCCTCAAAGGGTATGTCAGGATAAAAATATGGGGCGTATCTCCGGAACGCTTTTTGAACCTGTGCAGCAACAAAAATATTCTGCTCTGGGATATCAGTAAGGATGGTAATGTGTATACCATGTGCATCAGCCTGAATGGTTTTTTGCAGCTTCGTCCCATTGCCAGGAAAACAGGAGTCAGGGCAGTCATCTTGCAAAGATATGGACTGCCCTTTTTACTTCCCAAGCTGCTGAAACGGAAGGTTTTCTTTGTAGGACTGCTGCTCTGCGTGGCTTTTTGGATTATCAGTTATCGGTTTATCTGGGATATCAGCCTGGATGGAAATTATCAGATCACCCAGGAGGTATTCCAGGACTTTCTGGCAGCGCAGCAGGTGTACGTGGGGATGCAGAAGGAGGATCTGGATATCGGCGCTCTGGAAAAGGAGATACGGCGAACTTTTCCGGAGGTAACCTGGACCTCCGCAAAGCTATCCGGCACCAGGCTGGAAATCTCCATTAAGGAAAATGACGCCCCCATTATCACGGAGCAGCCCCGGGATCAGGGCGGTCAGGATCTGGTATCGGAATACAGCGGTATCGTCACCTCCATGATCGTGCGCAGCGGAGTGCCCATGGTAAAGATCGGCGATACCGTAGAGGAGGGAACTCTGCTGGTGGAGGGCCGCATACCGATTTACAACGAGGATTCTACGATACGGGAATATCTGTATACCACGGCGGATGCGGATATCACCGTGGAGCATACGATGATTTATCAGGATACTTTGCCCAAATCCTATATCCAGAAGACTTATACCGGACGCACGGAAAGCCGTCTGTTCCTGAGGCTGGGCAGCAGAGAATTAAAGCTTCCCATGGAACGGCCCTATCTGGTGTATGACACCGTGATCCAGGGGCATACGCCCGCCGTATTAGAAAAGCTGTCTATTCCTGTTTCCTGGGGGCAATACGTCTACCGGGAGTACATGAATGTGGAACATGAATATACCTTGCAACAGGCCCAAGCCATTTTGACAGAAAAAGAAGTGCAATTTCTTCAAACTTTAGAGGAAAAAGGGGTACACATTATTGAAAAAGATGTTAAAATAGAGGAGAGCAGTGTGTGCTGGACCATGGAGGGCCGGATTCAGATGGAGCAGCTTACAGGACGTCTGGTGCCCACTGCTATGGAAAATGAAACATCGGACAATGGAGAACAGAATGAGTGAAATAACGTTACAGATGGATATGCCTGCCGAGCATATGCAGAAGATCTTTGGAGCAGGGGATTCCTATATCCGCAAGATCGAGAGGGATCTGCAGGTGAGTATTGTAAACCGCAATGGACGCATTGCCATTACCGGGGAGGAGCATCAGGCGAATCAGGCCTGCCGGATCCTGAGCCAGCTTACGGAGATATCCAGAAGAGGGAATGAAATTGAGGAGCAAAGCGTAGATTACGCTATTACATTGGGTATGGAAGAGAGAGAAAATATTTTAACGGAAATCGATGGGGATGTAATCTGTCATACCATAAGCGGTAAGCCCATAAAGCCAAAGACCTATGGGCAGAAGCAGTATGTAGATGCTATCCGCAGCAAAATGATAACCTTTGGTCTGGGACCGGCCGGTACTGGTAAGACCTATCTTGCGATGGCTATGGCGATTACCGCCTTTAAAAATAATGAGGTGAGCCGGATCATCCTGACCAGGCCGGCTATTGAGGCAGGAGAGAAGCTGGGCTTTCTGCCGGGGGATATGCAGAGCAAGGTAGATCCCTATCTGCGTCCCTTGTATGACGCCCTATATCAGATCATGGGCACAGAGAGCTTTGCCAAAAATATGGAAAAGGGCCTGATTGAAGTGGCTCCCCTGGCTTATATGAGGGGCCGTACCCTGGATAACGCCTATATTATCCTGGATGAGGCTCAGAATACGACGCCCGCCCAGATGAAAATGTTTCTGACCCGTATCGGTTTTGGCTCCAAGGTGGTGGTTACCGGTGACAATTCCCAGAAGGATCTTCCCTCCGGTACGAAATCCGGGCTGGATATTGCATCCAGAGTGCTGGGAAAGCTTGAGGATATCGCATTCTGTAATCTGACCAGCAAGGATGTGGTGCGTCATCCCCTGGTACAGAAGATTGTCAAGGCCTATGATGATTATGAGGCAAAAGAAAAATTCAGAAACAGAGACAAATACGGACGAAAATAAATATGGGTGAATATAGGAATAATTACAGATGGTATCATCTGCTGACCGGATGCCTGCTGATGCTTGCGGCAGTGACCGGTGTATGGCTGATCGGTACCCTGTTTCAGGCGGGGCAGGATACGCTGCTGCGCAATATGGTGATTACTGCCGTGGGTATGGCAATATTAGGGCTGTTGATCCGTCAGGAGGCCGCAGAACATATGCTGCAGTATGACAACGGGGAGCATGTAATGAGATTCCTGTTATGTCTGGGTATCTGCTTGATTACCGCATTGGCCTGCGTGTTTCTGCCTGCCGGAGCATGGCCCTTTCTGGTAATCTATATTACCCTGGCCCTTTATGGAAGCACCTTTATCGGGGCCGCCGCAGGGTCGGTGCTGCTGACGATTACGGTAATGGCAAGCGGTGCAGAAGTCAATATTCTGGTGATGTATCTGATCAGCGGGATCATTGGGGTCAGTCTGTTTAGGCGGCTGGATACGGAATTCAAGGTGGGGATTCCCCTGGCCATATCCCTGATGGCGCTTATGGTATGCGTGACCGCCAATGTGTTACTGTTTGCCAATGAAAGGCTGGAGCCGGAGCTTTTGGTGGTTCCTGCTGCAAATGTTATCATCAGCGGTATCCTGCTGCTGGGGATATTGAAGGTATTTTCCCAATCGGTGATCTATCGCTATCGGGTGGTCTATATGGAACTGACAGCGCCGGAATGCGAATTGCTCACCAGGCTGAAGGAAGAGGCCCGGGAAGAATATTATCACAGTATGCATACCTCTTATTTCCGCCAAAGGATTGCCGGACGGCTGGAGCTGGACGTGCAGGCGGTGAAGGCAGCCGGGTTTTATCACAAGATCGGGGTATTGTATCAGGCTGCTTTACCGGAGGACAGGCAGCGCCGGCTGCTGGCAATGTTTGAGGAGCAGCGCTTTCCCCCGGCCATGCAGGAGATCCTTAAGGAATATCTTCTGCCGGATCATATGGCAAGACGCAAAGAAACAGCAGTGCTGATCATGGCGGATGCGGTTACCGCCTCCATCATCCATTTATTGTCCGTAAGTAAAGAGCGGGAGCTGGATTATGATAAAGTCATAGATTCCGTATTTAAGATCAAGCTGGATTCCGGGGTACTCAGCCAGTGCCTGATTTCCATGAAGGAGATCACGCAGATGAAGAAAATCTTCAAAGAGGAGAAGCTGTATTATGACTTTTTACGTTGAGAATGAGACAGAGGTGAATTATCCTTTTGATGTGGAACAGACTGTGGAAGCGGTGGCGGAGGCTGTCCTGGAGGAGGAGGGCTGTCCCTATGAGGTACAGGTCAACGTTCTGCTGACGGACGATCAGGGGATCCGGGAGTTTAACCGGGAATACCGCCGGATTGACAGGGAGACGGATGTGCTGTCCTTCCCGAATCTGGAGTATGCATCTCCGGGCAGCTTTGAGATTCCCAGGGAGCAGGAAGCGGACTGCTTCGATCCTGACACCGGGGAGCTGATTCTGGGGGACATCATCCTGTCAGTGAACCGGATTGCCGGTCAGGCAGAGCAATATGGGCACAGCCTCAGAAGAGAGCTGGCTTTTCTGGTGGCTCACAGCATGCTGCATCTGTGCGGCTATGATCATATGGAGCCGGAGGAAGCAGCAGTAATGGAGCAGAAACAGGAGCAAATCCTGACAGCGCTGGGGATTACCAGGGATGCGGCCGATTAAGGGATTACAGGAGAGGTAAAGGTACTAATGAATCAACTGGAGATCAAAAGAAAACAGATGGTATGCTATGCCTATATCATTGGCATCATTGGCCTGATGGGAATGGGAAAGCTGCTGGGAGATAATGGAATCTGCTATCTGGCTGTAGCACTGGAGAGTGTCAGTTTGTTTACACTGCTGATTACGGCCGGAGCTGCGGATGTGATTGGCAAATT
>CALWLO010000044.1 GCA_944381545.1 uncultured Acetatifactor sp.
CCCTCACAGTCAACAGTGATTTGCGCCTGTTTTGAGAAAATGGTAATCCCTCTGGCTTTCTCCAGTGCATGAGTATCCAGAAAAGCATCCCCATGATCCACTCTGCCCGGCTTACGGATCCCGCCGGTCAGATACAGGATGCTCTCTGCCAAAGTGGTCTTGCCCGCATCTACATGGGCAAGAATACCCACCACCAATTTTGTATTTCCTTTACCGCTCATATCCACTGCTGCTCCCTGATTTCCTTTTTTCCGTTCTTATCCGGCAAACCCTCTGCCGCCAACCGCATAGAGGCATATACTCCCAGCGGTCTTTCGATTTCAGCCCTCTGCATTCATAAAAGCGTCTGCTTGGCATCCGACGCTGCCAAGGCGGCTCACTTTTTATTTCATTTGAGGCGCTCCGCACATAAGAGGATAACCCCTGTGCATTGTGTGCAAGCACCCATGCCCAGGGGTTATCCTCTTATGGCTGAACTGTTACTAAAAGCCCAGATGCTCACCCACCAAAATCACCTGGATCCGCCCTTTATGCCGTGAGAACCTGGTGGTCAGGAACTGGCAGCATATCGTATCCGGGGACTTACAGTCCGCACAGGCGCCCGTTACCTTACAGGGCGTCTTAATAGGAAATCTCTGGGTATTGCAGGTTGCCGCCACATTCCTGGCGCGGTATACTGCAGCGTCCACATCCTTACAGACCTTATTCATCCCCACGATCATCAGCACATGCTTAGGCCCATAAGCAATAGCGGATACCCGGTTGGAGTTGCCGTCGATATTCACCAGGATTCCATCCTCCGTCACCGCATTGCTGCTGGTCAGGAAATAATCCGCATCATAGGCAGCCAGCTCCATTCTGCGCTTTTCCTCCGCCGTGGAAGCGGCTTCCCGGTTATAAACCTGGTAATTCCCTTCTATCACTGCCTGCTTTAAGCCAATTTCCTCCACGCTCAGGGAACCGCCCCAGCTGATACTGCTGCCCTCGGGGATCATCTCCAGCGCTTTCTGCAGCGCTTCCTCTCTGGTAGCGGCATAATATCCCTCCATATTCCGGCTCTCCAGGCCCTTGATCACTGTCGCTGCCAGCAATTCATTTCTTTTTATCCTGTTTGCATTCAACGCTTTTTCCTCTCTTTCTGCCACGTCTGTCATCTATTCCTGCAGATAACCTTTTGCAGATAACCGTCAGTATTGCCGGAGTCCGAAAATCTCTTAATTTGTCAAGCTCCCCTCTGTCAAATCATCTGTCAGCTTTCCTGTTATCTCTTCTGTCATGTCCATTTTCTGACATTTATGTCTCTACTTGCTCCGGCTTCTCTATGGATTCTCTCCAACGGCCGCCGATTCTTGCGCCTGTTCCAAAATCTCCGAAATTTTCTGTATCAGCTCCTCTTCCTTCAGCCGGAACTTGATCTCTACGCGCCGGGATGCATCCATATCGATTTCACTGGTTCCCTCTTTATAGATAGGACTGCTGTAGGATCTGCCGTTAATTGTCAGCATGGACTGCAGCTGTTCTATCTTCGCCTCGGAAAGGCCGTTGTCGGGATCCAATATATATCTGGCCACGGAACTGGCCCGATCCGAGGACAGTTCCATATTATGCCGGTAGCTTCCGTCCGTATCCGTATGTCCTTCTATAATGATCTCCGCCATATAATCCCTGTACTGATCCTGCAGCAGCACATCCAGATACATGGGAATGATCTCTGACAGTGTCGCCTTACTCGCATCAGTCAGCTCGGCGCTTCCATACCGGAACAGCACGTCTGAGGAAAAGGCGATGGAACCGTTCTGCTCGTCCACCTGCATGCTGGAATTGTTGAATTTGCTCTGCAGCTCCCTGATAATGTCCGTCCTGACCCCGATGAGATCCTGCAGCTGGCTTCTGGTGGCTTCCAGCTCCCCCCTGGCCTCATCTATCTCCAGATAGGCAGCTGCCAGCTCCTCCTGCGTCAGGGCCGCCGCATCATAGGCCTCCTGCAGCTTCTGCAGGGATTCCTCCAGCTCCAGTTTGGACGACTCTATCTCCTCACGGTAATTCTCCAGGTCGACCCGGGCCAGATCCAACTCTTCAGATGCAATATCCAGCTTCTGCCTGGCGGCATTCAGCTCCAACTGGGTCTGCTCCAAATCTGCGGTTTTCTGTTTATAGATGGCCAGTGTGATGGCAATGATCAGGATAAAGATCAGCAGAAGAGCCGCCATCATGTCCGAGTAGGACTGCCAGTAGCTGGGTTCTGCAAATGCCTCTCTTTTTCGTTCCTTTCGCATCAATTCTCCCTTCACTTCCCTTCCTTACATACCATGGGTTTCCGCATAGGTATACAGCTGATTACTGATCTCCTCGTTGATCGCATCGCAGGTATCGTCGATCCGCTTTGCCTGTTCCTTGAGCTGCTTCGCCAGCGCCTCCTGTCTGCCCATGGTCTCCTCCAGCGTCTTCTGCAGGGAGAGATTGGCCTGCAGCAGCGCCTGGGTAGTCTCGGCCATACTGCGGTAATTGTCCGCATAGACCTCCTGGGCGCTGCAGGCCCTCTTCAGAGAAGCTCCCAAACGTTCAAAATCTGCTCCCAAGCTTCGTTCCATCCCGGCGGTAAACTGCTGTACCAGCTTATCCAGGCTCTCTGCCTGTTCTCTGGCCTCACCCCTGAGCAATTCCGTCATCTGCTTCATGGAATTGGCCATATTCGCCTGATAGACCAGCATAGCCTTGGTATTGTCATCGGTGCTGCTGACCGCAGGCTCCACACACTCCCGGAAAGCCCCCAGGAATTCCTGCAGCTTATCATATGCATCCGCCATCACACTGCGGTAGGCAAACTGAAACACCAGAGAAAACAGGATACCATACACAGAGGTATGGAAAGCTACTTTCATACCCTCAAGCAGCGGCCCCACATTATCAGAAATCGTAAAGATATCATTTCCGTTAAAGGAACCCAGCCCCAGAGAGAGTCCGATAAAGGTTCCCAGGATACCCAAACCGGTCATAGTACCGGAAATGGCGGAATTGTAATAATTCATGCCTGCCTGGTTCAGCAGATCCTCATGAATATAATCCTCTATATCACAGCTTCCTGTCAGACCATGCCTGGACTGAAAGCTGTTCATCTTCTTCTGATAGCGATAGAAGGCCTCGTCCAGTACATCATCCCCGAAGACCTTGCTTTTGGTGCGATAGGTCTCCCACAGCTTATGATCGCCCCCGTCATATGCCTTATAGATCTGATCCGCCACATCCAGCAGCTTGTCCGTCATGCGGTTGAGCCTGGCAAAGCTGGAAAAGGATATCAGAAACAGAATGCCGATCAACAGCAGGAAGATCATATTGATGACCAGATTGCTGACAGAGGATACCTCACCGGTAAATACACCGTTTACTACCAGCACAAAACCCACTACAAAAATATATACCGGAAACAGGATATAATACATTCTATTTTTCATTGCTTTCCTCCTGGCATTTGATAGGATTTAAACCTATTTTAACATATTCTTTTTATCCTCACAAGTTATAAACGGAAATCTTAAGGAAAATTCAGAAATTGTCCATACATTTTTCTCCAAAAAAATCCATATGCAACATTTCTGCCGCATATGGATATGAATTACCCTCCAAGCCACCGGTCAGACGGCTATACCGCCTGATCTACATGATTTCCTGTGAAAGCCTCTGCCTGGAGGGACTTAGCGTTCCGCTCATAGGGGCTGTCTTCGTTATACTGGATCTTGGTGGTGGTTGTACCGCCTGACACATAGCTGCGCCCGCATTCCGGACACACGCCCATATGGAGTCTCACACTGGCCTGCAGCACCTTACCGCCCTCCAGCGCCGCCTTCTTATAAGCATTGGACACATGCTCCTGCTCATGCGCCATCACTGCTGCGCCTGCTGATTCCGGTGAAATATGCGCTGCCGCCTTAAAGCTCACCATCTCATCGGAGCCGTCTTGGTATTTTCTCTCCTTACAGGTCTGGCACTCCGCCCGCCCCGCTCTCTTAGCTGCCCGGCTGTCCTCCACACTCCCCGGGGCTCCGGCAAGGGATGTTCCTCTGACCGCATCCGCACTGTCAGTGCCGCCTAATATGCCGCTGAGAGAGCCAATCGGCTGAAAGCCCATGCCGTATGGGATGCTGCCTGTTCCCATTATTCTGATTCCCACCGGATCTCACTTCCTCTCTGCACAGTCCTGTACAAGCTTCTGTCCGCTCCAACGGTACTTTTCTAACTTAAATAGTAACCATAAATTACCGGAAAGTCAAGAGGCTTTGCTCATTACCGGGCGCTCAGCTCATTTCCGAATCCCGCTCAGCACTTCCGGCGGTATCTCAAATTCAACCGCTCCCATATACATGGGTGCAACCTCCCCCTCGTCAAAGCCGATTACCACATTCCCCGATGCATTCAGGTAAAAAGAGGTCTCTTCGGTGATCGTCCGGAAATTCAGCGCTTCAATCTCATCATGCAGCCAATAATAGGTCTGTTCATCCGCCTGCATCTGCTCCTCCATCTGTTTCTTTATATTTTCACTGATGGGAGTGATATAATCTGCTCCTTCGATAAAAATATCCTTCAGCTGCAGCCGTTCTCCCGTATGCAGATCGATGGTATAATAGTAGTTCCACTGATATCCGCTTCCCGCTCCCCGGTAACACATAAGCTTTAGGGTATAATAGTCCTCCGTTGATGCCAGTACCTCGCTGTCAACCACAATATCCTGATAGCCCATTTCCTCCTGCAGATTCGCTTCAAATTCCTGGATCAGACCATTGGTAAACTCTTGGATCTCCGCATTGATTTCCTCCGCTGTATCTGCCAGCTTCTCCTGCAATTCACTGCCCTGCGCAACTTGCGCCGCTTTTATCACAGGAGCCTTGATAGATGCCATATTCCTGTCGGATTCGTAAGTATAATCCCGGAAAGTCACCACTTCCACCATACGTCCAAGGAATGGGATCTGCTCCATGGCGGAGGCTACCGTTGCCGACGTATTGGGCAGGATCATAAAAACGCCTGCCATTACCACAGCGGCCGCTGCTACCCTGGCAAATTCCCTTTGCCTGTGTTCCCGCCGGTTCATCCGCCTGGCGTCTTTCATTTTATGACAAAGCTGTGCAAACTGTTCGTCAGACATATGCTTATCTTGATATTCCTTCTTCAAGGCCCTAAGCCCTTTTTCCAACCGGATATTCGTCTCTTTTCTTTCAGAAAAATTATAGATCATCTTTACCTCCTCCTGCCGCAGCATTTTTGACCGGAAACCTTTATCTGCCCTTTTCGCATAGATGAATCTCCTCCTGACCTGGCGCATCGGAAAGTATACTGCGCAGCTTTCTGATACTGCGGTAAAGTCTGCTTTTAACCGTATTCACATTCTCCTCCAGGATATCCGCTATTTCTTCCAGCTTTTTATCTTCAAAATATTTCAGGATAACCACCAGCTTGTCCCGATCCGGCAGAGCATCCAGAGCCCTTTGCAGATCTATGTCCGCATATTGGTCTTCTTCAAAGCCTGCTTCCCTGCCGCTCTCCTCCCGCATCTCCTCATAGGAAAGAGTCTGGGGACGCTTTAATAATTGAAAACATTCATTCAGCATGATCCGATATACCCAGGTTCCCGCATACTCCGGCTTCTGCAGGGTGTGGGCGCTTCTCAATGCCTTATAAGCCCCGTTCTGCACAATGTCGGCCGCATCCGCTTCATTATGTACATAGCTGTATGCCATGCGGTAATATTGATCGTATCTCTCCAGGATAATCCGCTCTATCAACGCAGCTTTTTTTCTTGCAGAAAAATACATGGCTTGTCACCTCCTTAATTCTCTCTAATGATTAGATGTCTTGGTTTTGAAAAAAGTTTCATGGGAAAAATGAAAATTATGCCGTCAAAAAACCGGAGAAGTTCCAAGCTTCCCCGGTGATGTTTTTCCCCATGCAGTAATCGTAACAGCTGCGCCCGTACCATTCGCAAAGCCGCACCTACGGTGCTTTCCCGCTGCTTCACAGCTAACTTTGCTCATAACCGGGCGCTCAGCTCATAAGAGTTCCGGCAATCTACAAATATTCCCTCAGATCCTTGATCAGGGTCTCCTCCGCCCGGATGATCTTCTCCGCCAGCTTCTTGCTGTCCTGATCTGCCGCCTGATACTGGTGCAGATATTTATACAGGAACTTGACCCCCATATTGCAGCCGTCAGTCACCAGATCCGCCACCACTCTGTCAGAATCTTCTCCGCCCAGCTTCATATTGGTTTTTACCCAAGACATCATTTTTGCCATGGCTCCCGGATCCTTTCCCTCATCCCGGCATTTCATCAAATACTCATGGGTTTCACTCCCTAACTGGGAATGCGTCTCCTTGCTCTGGATCAGCAGATCCTTTAGATGCTCATCCTTCACATGATCCATCACATCATCTAAAGACGTAATTCCCATCTTGATCCCTGCATTACACTCTCTCAGCAGCTTGATTGTATCGTCTTCCATGTTTTCTCACACTCCTATCTCGGCTAAGTCCAGTATTTCCTGAACACAGATTTCTTTTTTCTGATAGTTTGCGCCGAAATCAGAAAAATATGTGTGAAAAAACTATAAATCTGCCAGATGATCGTAACAGGTATAAAGCTTTTGCACTCCATTTTCCAGGATATAGTAATGGCGGATATAGGGCACCAGCAGCACCAGGAACAGCAATACCAGAATAAACAGCATGGGTTCCGGCGAAAGCACACATGCCAGAAGCGCCAGCATGGTCAGAAGGGCAAAGGTCACTGTCACAATCAGATGTACCATCCGCTCATGCTGGAAAAACGCAATCTGCACCAGCAGTTCTTCCTGCTGCAGCCTTCTCTCCTCCCCGGACAGCCGCCCTGAATCCGCCTGCTTCAAAAGCTCTTCCATCCTCAAAAGATAGTTCTTGAGCCGCTTCTCCATGAACTTCCCTCCATTTTCTCCTTTTTTTCTACATTTATTTATAGTATAATGTGCGCAAAGGGCAGAGTCAAGTCGCCATGCAAAAGGCCGCTGAGCTTGCTCAAGCGGACTCTTGCATGGCGATTTGACGAGCGAAGCGACCACGAAAATACGCAAAAACACCTTAAAATGGAGAACGAATCATGACCCTGCATAAACCTTTTTGCCGAAGCCTATTCCTGCTGTCTCTGCTCCTACTGCTGACTGGCTGCGGTAATGTCATAGAAAATACCGCCGGACAGATCTGGAATGACTCTCCAGTACCGGCCTGCACTGAGACTCCGGCTCCCACACAGACACCTCTTCCTACACCGCTGCCCACTCCCACCCCATTTCCGGAATATGATATTACCCTGATGATGGTGGGGGACAATCTGATGCATATGGGCATCGTGCGCAGCGGGCAGCAGGAGGACGGCAGCTACGATTACAGTGCGCTGTTCGAAGACATCTCCCGGCAGCTCCGGGCCGCCGACATCCGGATTATCAATCAGGAGACCATCCTGGGAGGCAATGAACTGGGATTCTCCGGTTATCCCTACTTCAATTCTCCCACTGAGGTGGGAGATGCCATCGCCGCTGCCGGCTTTAATGTGGTGCTCCACGCCTCCAATCATGCGGCAGACCAGAAGCTGCGGGGACTGAAAAACTGCGCCGCTTTCTGGCAGAAGCAGCACCCGGAAGTAATGATGCTGGGCATCCGGAACGATACGGTTCCCGTTGATTCTGATACGGAAAGCTCCGATATCCCGGACAGCGGTTCCGTCCAGGCTTCCGGAGACCGGATCGCAGACTGGCAGATGGACGAGTCCGGGATCGGCTATATGACCATCCAGGGGATTACCTTTGCCATTCTGAACTATACCTACGGCCCCAATATGGAGGTAATCCCCTCCTCCATCATGGGGCACTTGAATATCCTTTGCGACTATGACCGTCAAAGCGGCCAACTGGACTTTACCCGCTTAAATCCCCAGGTGCTGGAGGATATTGGCATTGCCGAAGAAAAGGCGGATGTGGTCATCGTTTGTCCTCATTGGGGCACGGAATATGTCACATCTCCATCCAGCTATCAGAAAGAATTTGCCCTGCAGATGACGGAGGCAGGGGCGGACGTTATCATCGGCACCCATCCCCATGTGGTACAGCCGGTGGAGTGGATCCAGGCGGAGAACGGCAACAGCGCCCTTTGCTTTTATTCCCTGGGCAACTATGTCTCCACTCAAAAGGACGGGCTCTGTATGCTGGAGGCCATGGCCTGGATCACCTTTCATGTCACGGAGAACGAGGTTTATATTCAGGAGACTCAAACCGGAGCCATTCCCCTGGTCTGTCAATATACCGGCAGCCCCGTGCGCTTTGAGGGGATCTATCTGCTGCAGGATTATACAGAAGAACAGGCCGCTCAGCACGGAATCCGCTCCTATGGGGGCGTAAATCTGCATCTGAGTGACCTGCAAAAATGGTCTGAGGAAATTCTCGGAGATAAGGTTTTTTATTGGCCAGAAGGAGGGGAAGAGCTTCTATATGAGGATATCAGCTATTAGTCTATGATGTTCTTTATCGCCAGAATATTATCATAGTCAGCCTCATAGATCACCACTCCCTTACGGGAATTCGCCTCATGAATGACCTGACCGTCTCCGATATACATCGCCACGTGGGTACATTTGCTTTTTCCATAGCAGATAATATCCCCCGGCTGGATCTCACTGTAATCAATGCTTCTGCCGTCAGAGGCATATTGTCCGGAGGGCGTCCTGCTGATGGAATAGCCAAAGTCTGCATAGATATAGCAGGTAAAGCCGGAACAGTCCGTACCTCCCTCCAGGCTTCTGCCCCCATGCACATAGGGATACCCCAGATACTGCATGGCATAGTCCACCATAGAACGGCGCAGCTCTTCATTGGAGGTATAGGTAGTATCCGGCGGGGTCAGGGGCGTCACCGCAGTATTTTCCGGCGTATTTACCTCCGCAGCTGTCATACGGGCCGCCAGCTCTCTCTGTGCTGCCAGTTCTGCCTGCTCCTCTTCTATCGATTTTGCATAGAGAAACTCTTCCGAGACAGTCACATACTCTGCCGACACATAGCCGGTTTTATCCTCCGTATACTGTACCAGCAGCCAATCTCCCAGCTGTTCCAGCAGCTTTACCTTTTCTCCCTGATCGATATATCCGATACGCTGGGAATCCGTGCTCTGCTCCTGTCGCACGTTAAGCCGGTCCGCAATCACCGTGGCATAGCGGGTCACATACTGATCCACTGCCTCCACTGCCGCATCCCCATAAAGAAAAAATTCCGCTTTGATATACCCCTCCACGCTGCCGGAGATTACCCGGAACCAATCCTGCTCCTCTCCCGCCGTCTCCAGAATCTGGGCCACCGCACCATTATAAATTTTTCCCAAAACAGCGCTGTCCGTGTTGGGCTCCTGACGTACATTCACATAATCATCCACCTGGGCAATAGCCAGGTTCGCATACTCGCTCTCTGTTTCCTCATTCTCATGGGCTGCACTCTCCTCGGCAGCATCCTCTGGCGTCTCCGACATATCCGCCTCTGGCGCTATGCTCTCCGAAACTGCTGCCTCCTGCATAACCGGATCCGCAGCAGAGTCCTCCGAAACCGTTTCTTCCGGCTCCTGTTCCATGCTCTTTATAGCAGCTTCTGCTGTATCTTCCGGAATTTGGAGCAAAGCCTCTGCCGCTGCCGCTCCCACCGGCAGCAAATTCGCTTCCGACCAATGATAGCAAAAAGCTGCCATCATTCCTACTAATAGTACATTGATAATACGCTTTTTCATGAAGATCTCCATACATACCGCAGGCAGCTCCTGCGGTACTGCTCAAATAAAATTGTCATGTTGATCATCAGGTACTGTCTATTCGTAAAATTCTGTTTCCCCTCTTCTCTGTTTTTTATAACGCATTGTCAATCAATTCCTGATAAAACATTGCATAATCCGTTCTCTTTTCCTTGATAAACTGGATCGCAGAAGAAGGATGAGTATTCAGCATCCCTGTCAGCAGATAGGGAATATCATATCCCCATACTGCGCCTTCTTCTTTCAGCCTGCCCATATGCTTCTCCACAAAATTCATAATCGCAATCTTATTGTAGCGGGGATTGCGCAGAAAGCTTAATAGCAGCTCCATATAGCAGTTTCCTGCCCCTCTTCCCATCCCGCTTATTGTAGCGTCGAGATAGCTTGCTCCTCTGGACAGACTCTCGATGGTATTGGCAAAGGCCAGCTGCTGGTTATTATGAGCATGCATGCCCACTTTCTTCCCATACTTAGCCGCCACATTCAGATATTTATCCATCAGCCTTTCCACCTGTTCCGGATAAAATGCGCCAAAGCTGTCCACCAGATAGATCACGTCCACGCTGCTCTGAGCCAGCAGCTCCAGTCCGCCGTCCAGTTCTGCGTCATTGACCTTAGACACTGCCATAATATTTACCGTAGTCTCATATCCCTTCTTCTTCGCATCCTCGATCATCTCGATCGCTGCAGGAATCGTATTGATATAGGTGGCCACACGCACCAGATCAATCACACTGTCCTTACGGTTTAAAATATCTTTCTTATACTCTGTCCGCCCCACATCCGCCATAACCGAAAGCTTCATATCGGTCTTATTATCTCCCACGATCTCCCGGATGTCCTTCTCATCACAAAACTTCCATTTGCCGAAATCCTCCGGCTTGAAGATCTCCTTGGAAGCCTTATAACCGAATTCCATATAGTCCACACCGGCTTTGATATTTGCCAGATACAGATCCCTTACAAAATCATCCGTAAACCGGAAATTATTCACCAACCCGCCGTCTCTCAGGGTACAATCCACTACCTTGATATCCGGACGGAAGGATACCAGGCTTCCCTGTCTTTCTCTGCTCATTTTGATCTCTTCCTTCCTTGATGATTTTACCGCTTTAAAGCGTCGAACTTTAAACCACTAAACTCCTGCTGTCTAAAAAATGGAAGCAAGGAGGCTCGAACTCCTGACCTTTCGCGTGTGAGGCGAACGCTCATCCCGGCTGAGCTATGCTTCCATGTGTACTATTATAACACGATATGTTCAAAATGCAAGACTAAATTTTGGGCTTTGGAAATTTCCCATTTTCCACTTTTTTCATATTTTCTTTAGAAATTTTTTCAGGAACATCTACACTTTAGACACATTTCCCTGTTATGCTATATTTATCAGTAGAGAACAAAAGGCTGATACATAAAAGAAGCTGCCAGTGCTGCATTCGGTGTTGACCAGCTTCGCCAAAACATTACAGTGCGCTGCACTGATTACATAACAACCGCCGGTACCATTCACCTCTGTACCGGCGGTTATCTTTGTCTGCGGCATTGCCATTACCCGTCCACAGGGGTCTCCCCGTTTTCCGCAGCTGAATTCTCTGCCTGTGTTCCCCCGGTTCCGTTTTCCTCTCCCGGAATCTCCGTTACCTTGATGGCTTCCTCTGCATCGCTTAACTTCTTCATATAGCGGTGCATCTTGCCGGTCAGATACATTGTAGAGGACAGATCTGTCAGTCCGCTGAACAGCATCCCCACACCCAACAGGCGGTACAGCAGCAGTGCAGAATCAAAGGGATTGATCAGCATCAGCACACCGATCACTACGTTGACCACCGCCAATCCCAGGATCAGCGCCACATTGCCTCCCATGCGCTGTATATCCAGTGCTGCCTGGAACTTGAACAGGCCGCTGACAACAATGCACAGACCGATGATAAAGGGCACCAGCGCAATGATCAGATCCACCTTATAGATCACAAAAATGCCCAGGATAATCAGCATGAGTCCCATCACAAAATCATTGCGGTAATAGTTCTTGGTAATGCTTCGGGTAAAATAAACCACCAGATTAACCAGACCGGTCATGATGGCGATACCGGCTATCATAAAACAGATCGTACGGGCTGTGGTAGCCGGAAACAGGATCAGGATCAATCCCAGCACCATATACAGTACCGATGACAATATCATATTCCACTTCATCTCTTTCAACATCTCCATGCCTCCCTGCCAATGATATATTTCCGGTAGGTATTACTGCAGACAAAACTCCGCCCCATTCTCCGTATCGCTGTCCTCCCCGATATAGACCATAAAGCTTCCCGGTTCAGAGCCGTAGGTCATATCCGCCCGGTAAAAGCACAGCATCTCTTCGGTGATGGCAAAGGAAACCTTCCGGCTCTCCCCGGGAGCAAGACGGATCCTCTGAAAGCCCTTCAGCTCCCGCCGGGGACGCGCCACGCTGCCTGCCAGATCCCGGATATACAGCTGCACTACCTCCGTGCCGGGCCTGCCTCCGATATTGGTCAGCGTGACCGAAGCCGTCAGCTGTTCTTCGCCGCTGTCACTTTCCTCCTGTGTCCGGCGCCGGGCCAGTACCGCACCGCTCAAGGTCACATAAGAATAGGTAAACTCCGTATACCCCAGTCCATAACCGAAGCTGTACAAAGGCTTATTGGGCGCATCAATATACCTGGAAACACAGCGGCCATCAGCAGCCCCATCCACATGCGGCCTGCCGGTACTTAACTCACTGTAATACACAGGCGTCTGCCCCACATTATAGGGGAAGGACATGGCCAGTCTGCCGCTGGGCTCCGTCTCACCAAACAGCGTATCTACGATGGCATGACCGCCCTCTGTACCCGGAAACCATACCTGCAGTACGGCTCTGGCCTTACGGCTTACTTCCCGCAGATCCAGAGGACGCCCGCTGAAATTTACCACCACTATATTGGGATTGACGGCATGGATCTTACGAAACAGTTCCATCTGGTGCTCGGGAATCCCGATCTCGGTACGGCAGGCTCCTTCACCGGTGTACTCATGGTGTTCCCCTAAAGGCATCACCACCACATCTGCTTTCCGGGCCAGAGCAAGAGCCTCTGCCTCCATCGCTTCCAACTCTTCCCTGGTACTTTCGTTCCTGGTATGATCCCGGAACCCGTCCCTCTCCTGCCCATAGTCCAGAACCTGACAGCCCTTGCCGCAGGAGACCGGTATGGTCAGCTTTCCCGCCGCCTCCGCTTCCTCCAGAGCTTCCCTGATTGTTACATTCTCTTCCATCTTATAGAAAAGAGACCAAGAACCGCAGATTCTCTTTTCCTCCACATAGGGCCCCACAAAGGCAATGGATCTCACCTGCTCCGTAGGAGCCTCGGGCAGGGGCAGAAGCCCGTCATTTTTCAGCAGTACAAAGGTCTCCGGCGCCGCTTTCCGGGCAAAGCTTCTGTGGGCCTTCTCAATATCCGGCATCTCATCATAGACTTCATCCGCATCCTTATAAGGATTTTCAAAAAGACCCAGCTTATTTTTCAGATTTAATATACGCAGCACGGCCATATCCAGCCACTCCTCAGGCACCCTGCCTTCCCGGATCTGCCGCTCCAGATGGTTGGCATACACATTGGTCATCATGTCAATATCCACCCCGGCCCGCAGCGCCAGATATGCCGCTTCCTCCTTATCCGCCGCAATGCCGTGAGCCAGCAGCTCTCCAATAGCCGCCCAATCAGAAATCAGTACCCCGTCAAAGCCCCATTCCTTCCGCAGAATATCCTGCATCAGCTCCCGATTGGCAGTGGAGGGGACTCTGCCCAAGGTATTGAAGGAGGTCATGAACATCTCTGCCCCTGCCTCTACGCCTGCCTGATAAGCAGGGAGATAATCCTCCCGAAGCGTCCTCTCAGAAAGCTCTACCTGATTGTATTCCCTTCCGCCCATGGGCGCACCATATCCGGCAAAATGCTTAACGCACGCAGCAATATGATCCTTTTCTCCAACATGCTCTCCCTGATAGCCGCAAATAACAGCCTGGCAAAAAAGCCCGTTGAGGTAAGGATCCTCCCCCGTGGATTCCATAACTCTGCCCCAGCGGGCATCCCGTACCAGATCCACCATGGGGGAGAAGGTCACATGCAGACCTGTCCTTGCGGCTTCCTTGGCGGCCACCTGCGCCATCTCCCCGGAAAGCGCCGGGTCAAAGGAGCATCCCTGGGCCAACGGAATGGGAAACACAGTGCGGAAACCATTGATCACATCCGCCATAAAAAGCAAGGGGATATGATGGGGCTGTCTCTCCATATAGGAGCTCTGAATGCGTTTTAACTGCTTCGCGCCTATCGCAGACAGTATTGAGCCGGCACAGTCCACCTGCTCCCGGGTCAGCTCCATGTCCGACATCGGGCCGGTAGCCAAGCCCTCCTGGGCATAGAAATTCCCCGTCAGCTGCAGCAGCTGACCGATCTTCTCCTGCAGGGACATATCCGCAAGCAGCATTTTCATCTGTTCTGAAGTCATCACACGGTCTCCTGTTTATCTCTGAATCTGCTCATCCG
>CALWLO010000045.1 GCA_944381545.1 uncultured Acetatifactor sp.
GAGTTTTAGGATGTCATGCAGGAACGGATGGAAACGATGAAATAAGAAAGGATCAATGTTCGGTTTTGAGGGCACAGATTACCCTCTCTGATGCTTTGTTTATACAAAGTCCAGTGGCCTAGTGGCTCAGTTGGTTAGAGCGCCGCCCTGTCACGGCGGAGGTCGTCGGTTCGAGTCCGATCTGGGTCGTTCAATCGCAGAAGCGATTGAGTGTCATAATGGGGTCTTAGCTCAGCTGGGAGAGCATCTGCCTTACAAGCAGAGGGTCATAGGTTCGAGCCCTATAGGCCCCATTATCTTTTAAAAACGGCGAAGCAGCGGATAGTAAACTAGCTGTATCATATTGATTCGCCGATGTGGCTCAATTGGCAGAGCAGCTGATTTGTAATCAGCAGGTTATCGGTTCGAGTCCGATCATCGGCTCTATGATGAGTCATCATCATATGGATGGATTCCCGAGTGGCCAAAGGGGACAGACTGTAAATCTGCTGCAAATTGCTTCGGTGGTTCGAATCCACCTCCATCCATTTGCTTTATGAATAGGATCTGTTGATAAAGCATATGATAGAATAGCCTTATTCTAGGCGATGTAATAACTTTATAACGCGGGGTGGAGCAGTCTGGAAGCTCGTCGGGCTCATAACCCGAAGGTCATAGGTTCAAATCCTGTCCCCGCTACTCGACTTTAGGTCATGCCCAGATAGCTCAGTTGGTAGAGCAGAGGACTGAAAATCCTCGTGTCACTGGTTCGATTCCGGTTCTGGGCATTGTTTTATTGCAATTATTAAAAAGCAGCAGAAAAAGCAAAAACATGCTTTTTCTGCTGCTATATTTATGATATAATGGCCTTATTCCAGTCATGTGCGGAGCACATGATATAATGACCTTATTCCAGGCAGGAAACGGCCGGATGGCCATCAGTATCGTAATTGCGGAGCAATTATGATATACTATAAGATAGAGCATGATTGAATTTCCGATATAAATAATCAGGAGTAGTTTATGGAGAAGGAATTTCATAATCAAACGCATAAACGGATCCGGCAGCGCACTCAGAGACAGGCAGAGCGGTTTCGGCGGCGTTACCGGAAAGAGCACAGACTGTATCATGCGATACGGGATAATGCAGATGATATCCTGCATTCCGCAAATTTTCGAAAGACGAAGCATCATGTACAGCATGGCAGTATGACGGTGAATAATCATTGCATGAACGTTGCTAAATATAGTCTGGCAATCAGTGAAAAACTGGAAAAGCTGCATATATACTGCAGCCGCAGAGAGTTGATCCGGGGTGCATTGCTGCATGATTATTTTCTCTATGACTGGCATGATAAGGAGCATATACGGATTCATAACCTGCATGGCTTTTATCATCCGGGGATTGCCCTGCAGAATGCAGCTGCAGAGTATCAGCTGACTCTGCGGGAGAGAGATATTATTAAAAAACATATGTGGCCCCTGACGCTTGTGCCTCCAATGTGCAGGGAGGCATGGATTGTAACGGTTGCAGATAAATGGTGTTCCGCCATGGAGACTATGCATCTGCACAGAGGACATGGCGCATTAAAAGTAAAGGTAAAGGCTGGCAGTGGAGACACTATTTGAACAACTGAAACAATACGGCGGGTCAAAGGCTTATCCGTACCATATGCCCGGACATAAGAGGCAGGGGATGGGAAAATTGCCGGGAGGGCTGGCAGAGCTGGATATCACGGAAATAGAGGGCTTTGATAATCTGCATCGGCCCGAGGGAATATTGCGGGAAATGCAGCAATACGCTTCGAAGGCTTATGGGGCGGAGGAAACCTTCTATTTGGTAGGAGGCAGTACCTGCGGTATCCTCAGTGCGGTCAGTGCAGCAATTCCCAGGGGGGGTAAATTGCTGGTGGCCCGTAATTGTCATAAATCCATTTATCATGCAGCATATCTGCGCCAACTGCAGCTTTCCTATCTCTATCCGGCGATCCTGCCTGAGACAGGGATCTGCGAAGCAATTACTGTTGAACAGGTGCGGAAAGCGCTGGACAAAGAGCCGGATATCTGCGGCGTACTGATTGTTTCACCTACCTATGAGGGAAGAATTGCGGAGGTAGAGAAGATTGCCGGAACGGTTCATAGGTATGGCATTCCGCTTATTGTAGATGAAGCTCATGGCGCCCATCTGGGATTTCATCCGGCATTTGCCCCAGGGAGCAGCCGGGTGGGGGCGGATCTGGTGATTACCAGCGTGCATAAGACGCTTCCCGCTTTGACACAGACGGCGCTGCTTCATGTAAACGGCAGTATCGTGGATCGCAAACGGCTGCGGCGTTTTTTGAGAATTTACCAGAGTAGCAGTCCCTCCTATGTGCTTATGGCCAGCATAGACAATGCAGTGCGTCTGGCTGCGGAAGGAAATCTGCTTTTTGCGAAAATGTACGAAAACTGGAATCGTATGTTAGAGCGGTTATCTGCCTGCAGGACGCTGACCATATGGCCCGGGGCAGCATTGGAGCAATCGGAATACCGAACACATCAGGATATTGGAAAATTAGTGATTTCTGTGATAGATACGGGTATGACCGGGAAAGAATTATATAGAAGACTGCTCGATGAATACGGGCTGCAGATGGAGATGGTATGTGACAGCTATGTGCTGGCCATGTTTACTATTGGGGATACCACTGCAGGATATGAACGTCTCACGGATGCGCTGCTGGAGATTGACAGGGGCCTGAAACGGTGTGAGACAGTGAAAGAAGTTCGGGAATACCCGTTTTCGGAGAGAGAGCATGTTGCATTTGCCCAGGCTTGGGACCAGCCCTGCGAATGGGTTCCCTTAATGGATGCGCCGGGCAGATATGTGGGAGAATTTCTGGGGATCTACCCGCCGGGAATTCCCATTCTGGTTCCCGGGGAGCGTATGGAGGCAGAGGACAGGCAGCTGATAGAGCAGTATTTAACAGACGGCCTGGAGGTGCAGGGCATTTCCGTACGGGAGGGAGTGGCCGGACTTGAGGCGCTTTCCGAAAGCAGACATCAGGATAACAGGAAATGGCTTCCCTATGAAAATCAGGCGGATGATGACAAAAAGCGATTTCGGAAATAAAAAATAGAAAGGAATTGATTATGAGAAAAACAAAAATTGTTTGCACCATCGGACCGGCTTGTGAAACGGAAGAAAAATTAAAGGAACTGATGCTGGCAGGCATGGATGTGGCCAGATTTAATTTTTCCCATGGTACTCATGAGGAGCAGAAAAGAAAACTGGAGATGGTACTTAAGGTCAGAGAGGAACTGGGACTGCAGGTAGCGACGATGCTGGATACCAAGGGGCCGGAGATCCGTTTAAGAGATTTTGAGGGCGGTATGGCAGAACTGGTGTCCGGACAGAGATTTGCTCTGACTACGGAGGAAATTCTGGGAAATAGTGAAAGAGCAGCTATTTCCTATAAAAATCTGAAAGAGGATATCCGTGTGGGCGCCCATATTTTGATTGACGACGGATTGATCGAAATGTGTGTAGAGGAGATTACGGATACGGATATTATTTGTAGGGTGATCAATGGAGGTATGGTATCCAATCATAAAGGGGTTAATGTACCCGGTGTGATTCTGTCCATGCCCTATATCAGTGAGGTAGACAAGGAAGATATCCTTTTCGGGATTGAAATGGGTTATGAATTTCTGGCAGCTTCCTTTGCCAGAACCAGGGAGGATATTCTGGAGGTGCGCAGGATTCTGGATGAGCACCACAATGATATGAAGATTATTGCCAAGATTGAAAATATGCAGGGAATAGAGAATCTGGAAGAGATTCTGGAGGTATCCGATGGAGTTATGGTGGCAAGAGGAGATATGGGCGTGGAGATTCCCATTGAGGAGATCCCCGCTCTGCAGAAACGAATGATTAAGATGGCAGTATCTCAGGGTAAGCATGTCATTACCGCTACGCAGATGCTGGAGTCCATGATCAAGAATCCCCGTCCCACAAGAGCGGAGGTGACGGATATCGCCAATGCCATCTATGACGGTACGACGGCAATTATGCTTTCCGGAGAGAGCGCTGCCGGCAAATATCCTACCGAGGCAGTACAGACCATGGCCCGTATTGCAGAATGTGCAGAAAGAGAATTGAATTATCGTCACAGGATGGATGAATTGGCGGCTTTGGGTACACCGGATACCACTACGGCGATTTCCTATGCAACCTGTACCACAGCGATGGATCTGCATGCCAGTGCCATTATTACGGTAACCATGTCCGGCTTTACGGCAACAAAGGTGGCAAAGTATAAGCCATCCTGCCCGATCATCAGCTGTAGCGTGAATTCCAGAGTATGTAAGCAGCTGAATCTATTGTGGGGGAACCATCCCCTGCTGCTGCCGAAGAAGGATAGTACGGAGGAACTGTTTGATACAGCAGTGGAAGAAGCGAAAAAGGCAGGCTATATCCATGCAGGGGAATTGGTGGTCATTACCGCAGGGGTGCCTCTGGGCAGATCAGGAACCACGAATATGATCAGAGTTGTCGAGGTAAAATAAGCTTTATGGGCAGAATCATATGTCTGATGGGGAAAAGCTCCACAGGAAAAGATACGATTTACAAGCGCCTGCTGGCAGATCGGGAACTGGCGCTTCGCAAGATGGTGCCTTATACTACCAGGCCTATACGGGATAATGAGGTAAACGGTGTAGAATATTTTTTTACCGATGAAGCAGGGTATCGCAGGCTCCAAGCGGAAGGAAAGGTGATTGAAGCCCGGGCCTATGAGACCGTCCACGGCTTGTGGCGGTACTTTACCGTAGCAGATGACCGGATTGATCTGTCAGCGGCGGATTATTGTATGATTGGTACGCTGGAAGCTTATGTGAGCATTCGGGATTATTTCGGGCGGTCACAGGTACTGCCCGTGCTGATTGAATTGGATGATGGCGAGCGCCTTAGCCGGGCATTGGCCCGGGAGCGGGCGCAGCTGCAGCCGAGGTATGAGGAAATGTGCCGCAGATTCCTGGCGGACAGCCGGGATTTTTCACAGGAGCGTATTAAAGAAGCAGATATTACCAGAAGATTCTATAATGATGATCTGGAAAAATGCCTTGAAGAGATCCGTACATATATAAAACAGTAGGACGGAGAGAAAAGCGGAACCGTTACCATATTCATGTCGGGACGGCAGAAAGGGGATGCGGATATGGATATCAAAGTAAATCAGGTTACCGGTACGGCTCCTCTGGAGAGTACCGCAGCGCTGCAGCAGACGGATGGCAGCTTTAAATTCACCCTGGCCAGCCATATTGAGGAAGCGGAACTGCAGCAGCGGCTGAATGGTCTGATGGAGCAGATCGCAATGGAAGGCGAGAAGCTGGCAAAGCGTAAAGATCTGCGGGACATGAAGCATTACCGGGGGCTGGTGAAAGCGTTTATGAATGAAATTATCAGTCGTTCCCACTCTTTTTCCCGAGAGAATTTTCTGGACAGAAAGGGAAGGCATCGCATCTATGGCATCATACGTCTGGTGGATCAGAATTTGGATGATTTGGCGCAGGAGCTGATGAAGGATGAGAAGGATAATCTGGCGATTCTCGCTAAGATCGGGGAGATTCGGGGCTTGCTGCTGGATATTTTCATGTAGGGAACGGAGGAATTGTGTATTGATTCAGAAGAGGAGGGGCACATGGCTGGATTTCGTGATATTGTGGGACAGGAGCAGATCAAGGAACATCTGCAGAATGCACTGGAAACGCATAAGGTATCCCATGCTTATATTATTCATGGAGAAAAAGCCTCCGGTAAGGAGTTTATAGCCAGAATTTTTGCCATGGCGCTACAGTGTGAGCAGGGAGGAGCAGAACCCTGTAATGAGTGTCACTCCTGTAAGCAGGCCCTATCCGATAATCAGCCGGATATTATCCGGGTGGCCCATGAGAAACCGGGCACAATCAGTGTGGATGACATCCGTACCCAGGTAAATAATGATGTGGCAATCAAGCCTTACAGCAGCCGTTATAAGGTGTATATCATTAATGAAGCGGAGAAAATGACGCCCCAGGCGCAGAATGCCATCTTAAAAACACTGGAGGAGCCGCCGGAATATGCGGTTATCCTTCTGCTGACATCCAATGTAAACGCATTGTTGCCAACGATTCTGAGCCGCTGCACAGTGCTGAATATGAAGCCGGTTCGGGATGAACTGGTGAAAAAATATCTGATGGAGCAGCTGCAGGTGCCGGATTATAAGGCGGAGGTATGTGTGGCTTTTGCCAGGGGGAACCTGGGAAAAGCAAAGGCGCTGGCCTCCAGCGAAGAATTTGAGAATGTGAAGAGCGAAGCGCTGGGGCTGTTAAAATATATACAGGATATGGAGATCCCGGAGATCATTGCAGCTATCAAAAGGATGGGGGAATTTAAGCTGGAGACCAGCGATTATCTGGATATTCTGGCGATTTGGTACAGGGATGTGCTGCTGTTTAAAGCGACAGCGGATGCAAGCCACCTGGTATTTCGGGAAGAGATACAAGCGATCCGGAAAGTGGCCGGGCGCAGCAGTTATGAAGGCATTGAGAATGTGATCCGGGCACTTGACAAGGCAAAGAAGCGCTTGGACGCCAATGTAAATTTTGACCTGGTGATGGAGCTTCTTTTTCTGGAAATGAAAGAAAACGGGTAAGATTTTCCTCTTTTCAGTCGCCTGAAGCTGTGCTAAAATGAGTAAGGTGCCTTGCGGCAAAGAAAAAGAGACATTTGAAGATATAAGTGAGGTATATAGATGATGAAGGTTGTAGGAATCAGATTTCGCACTGCTGGCAAGATATATTTTTTTGATCCGCTGCAGTTTGAGATAAAAAGAGGGGATAACGTTATTGTGGAGACTGCCAGAGGGATTGAATTTGGTACGGCGGTCAGCGATGTAAGGGAAGTGACGGAGGATAAGGTAATCCAGCCCTTAAAGCCGGTGCTGCGCATTGCCAATGAGAGGGATAAGGAGCAGGAGGCAGCCAACAAGCTGAAAGAAAAGGAAGCATATAAAATCTGTCTTGAGAAGATCCACAAGCATGGATTGGAGATGAAGCTGATTGATGCGGAGTATACCTTTGATAACAATAAGGTGCTGTTTTACTTTACTGCGGATGGCCGTATTGACTTTCGTGAATTGGTAAAGGATCTGGCAGGAGTGTTTAAGACCCGTATTGAGCTGCGGCAGATCGGTGTACGGGATGAGACCAAGATCGTGGGAGGGATTGGTACATGCGGGAGACCGCTGTGCTGTCATACTCATTTATCGGACTTTATTCCGGTGTCTATTAAGATGGCGAAGGAACAGAATCTTTCTTTGAATCCTACAAAGATTTCCGGTGTATGCGGCAGGCTGATGTGCTGTCTGAAGCATGAGGCGGATACCTATGAGGAGTTGAACCGCAGACTTCCGGGTATCGGCGACTTTGTGACTACGGAGGACGGACTAAAGGGCGAGGTACACAGTGTCAATGTGCTGCGTCAGCTGGTGAAGGTGATTGTGGATAAGGATGATGAGAAGGAGATCCGGGAGTATCCGGTAGAGGAACTGCGCTTCAGAAGAAAACATGGCAAAAAGGAGCAGATGGAGCTGTCTAGGGAAGAGCTGAAGGAGTTGGAGCGCATGGAGCAGGAGGATCAGCTGGAGAGCAGGGAGCAGGAAGAAAGACCGGAAGCTCCGGCGAGAAGACAGGGGCGCAGTGAACGTCAGGACAGAAATCCGGGACAGAACAGGCGGGAACGTCAGGACAAAACGGAAAGAACCGAAAGAAGAGAAAGGCAAGGCCGCGAAAGGCGCCAGGAGCAAGGAGAGCACTTATATACAGGGGATCAGCAGGACGGAAGCGAACGTCAAAGCCGTAGCGAGCGCTATGAGCGGGATAATAGTCAGAACCGCCGCAGGAATGACCGCCGCAATCGTCACAGCAATTATCCGGGCAGAGAGCATAACCATCAGGAGCAGGGCCAGAGACAGGAAGGACAAGCCAAAAGCAATGACAGTCATATTGAAGGATAAGGAGCGCATTGATGATCTGCAGCGAAACGGATATCGGATTATTCAGCACCCTGAGAAGTTTTGTTTTGGGATGGATGCGGTGCTGCTGTCCGGTTTTGCCGCAGCCCGGAGGGGAGATCAGGTACTGGATCTGTGTACCGGTACGGGAATTCTGCCGATACTGATGGAAGCCAGGACAGAGGCGGCCCACCTGACAGGGGTGGAGATTCAGGAAGAAAGTGCGGATATGGCCAGGCGCAGTGTGCTGCTTAACGGTCTGGAGAAGAAAATCGACATTGTGACAGGAGACATCAGGGAAGCAGACAGTTACTTTGCGTCTGCTTCTTTTGACGTAATCACCTGTAACCCGCCCTATATGATCGGAAAGCACGGTCTGACCAATCCACAGGCCCCCAAGGCGATTGCCCGACATGAAATCCTCTGTACTCTGGAGGATGTGGTGGGCCAGACGGCAAGACTTCTGAAGCCGGGAGGACATTTTTACCTGGTACATAGACCTTTTCGGCTGGCGGAAATACTGACTGCACTGGCGGGGCATAAGCTTGAGCCGAAACGGATGAGGCTGGTATATCCCTATGTGGATAAGGAGCCCAACATGGTGCTAATCGAAGCAGTGAGAGGAGGAAAAGCCCGGATGACGGTGGAGAAGCCCCTGATTATTTTTACTCAGCCGGGAGTCTATACAGAGGAAATCCGGGAGAGGTTTGGGTATTAGTTGCAGGATAAAAAGGAGAGAGAGATGGCCGGAACATTGTACCTGTGTGCAACTCCCATCGGAAATCTGGGAGATATGACCCCCCGTGCGGTGGAAACGCTGAATATGGTGGATGTAATTGCGGCGGAGGATACCCGCAACAGCATCAAGCTGCTGAATCATTTTGATATTCATACCCCCATGACCAGTTATCATGAATATAACAAGGTGGAGAAAGCCCATCAGCTGATCGACCGGCTGAGAGGCGGGCAGAATATTGCGTTGATCACCGATGCCGGCACTCCGGCCATATCCGATCCGGGGGAGGTGCTGGTGCGCATGTGTCTGGAACAGGGTATAACCGTAACCAGTCTTCCCGGCCCGGCAGCCTGCATTACGGCGCTGACCCTTTCGGGGCTGTCTACCAGGCGCTTCTGCTTTGAGGGCTTTCTGCCTGCAGAAAAGAAGGAAAAAGCAGTGATCCTGCAGGAACTGGCCAAGGAGACCAGAACCATAATCCTCTATGAGGCTCCCCATCATTTGGTACGGACTTTGGAGGAGTTATATCAGGCATTGGGACAGCGGCGGATCACCCTGTGCAGGGAGCTGACGAAACGGTTTGAGACAGTGATGCCCACCACGCTTCAGGAGGCGCTTAGCTTTTATCAGCAGGAGGAGCCCCGGGGGGAATATGTGCTTGTCATAGAAGGGAGAAGCCTGGAGCAGAAGCGCCGGGAGGATATTGCAGTATGGGAGAATATGTCCATTGAGGAGCATATGGAGCATTATCGGCAGCAGGGTCTGGAGGAAAAGGCGGCTATGAAGCAGGTGGCCAGGGATCGCGGCGTTGGCAAGAGAGAAATTTATCAATATCTGCATGTGGAGCAAAATCAGCTAATCTGATGTGGAAACGGCTGGAGAAAAGAGAGGATAAAGGGATGGCATCAATTTGTGACACCTGCGTCAACTATGCCTATGATGAGGAGGACGAGTACTACTATTGTATGGTAAACCTGGACGAGGACGAAATGTACCGTTTTCTGGCCGGTACTCAAAAGTTCTGTCCCTATTATCAGCTGGATGATGAGTATGGAGTGGTGCGCCGCCAGATCTAAGCCGGCGGCGCAGGGGTATATCAGATACCATAGGAATCCCTCAGGTCGCTGGAGATATGATCCAGATCGGGATAGATTGAGCCTTCCGTGATACCAAATACCCGCAGGCTGTCAATAAAATATTTCTTCCTGTCATAGGGAATGATGATCTTGTACAGCATATTTTCATCACAGATATCCTCCAGCCGCTGCAGGGAATTGTGGACGGTAAAGTTGGAATGCTGGGAATACATCCGCAGATTCTTTTCCGTGGAGCTGCAGGCCAGAATACGGTCTATCAGCTCCGGATTGTGGTGATTATGCTTGAATGCGGGCAGAAGCATTTCCTGGGTAGTGTCTGCATCTATGGGATAGATGCAGCGGCCGAAGCCCTCCTTTTCATTGAGCAGATCAGGCGCTAGAACCCATACTCCCGCATTGGTATCGGGGGTGATCCGGTAGGTTTCGGTAGCGAAAAACACAGCAACCAGGGGAGACTCACTCCAGTCAAGCATTCGTGTCGGGAGCCCGTAATGCTGCATCAGGGAGACCCATGCGGCATAATTGTGCTTTTCCGGAGGATGATTCAGGATCTGTCGGGCCCGGATGTAAAAATCGTTGGTGATATACCGTTCCACCTCCAGGCGCTTTTGACTTCTCTGGATAGAGGGAATCAGGGTCAGGGAAGCGTTTTCCTCTCCCCGGTACCAGAGTCTGGCGCCATGTCTTTCATATAAGCGGTTTACGAACTGAAGTAATTCATCGATGGTATCTATTTCCTGAATAATCAATGTTTTTTCCTTTCTGCGTCCCCTCGCACTCTCATCAGGGGGCATATTTATTATATGCCAGTCCTTCTTTCTTTACAAGCTCTGTAAAAAAATATCCATGAATAGAAAATCTGCCACAGGCGCATACTAACTGCGAACCATAAACCATTAGGAGGTAGAGACATGTCCCATATTTCAGAACTCGAATTACAGAATCTCAGACATCTGATCGGCGGCTTTGATACCACCCACTGCAAAATGAGGGAATATGCCGAATGCGCACAGGATCCCCAGGTAAAGCAGTTTTTTGAAAAAGGCGCCCAGTCTGCCATGCAGAATAAGCAGCAGCTGATGAAGTTTTTAGGTTAAGGAGGAGCAGACAATGCAGATGCAGGAAAAAACCATGGTAGCAGATACCCTGACCGGTATCAACGGGGAGCTGGTGCGCTACGCCGAGATGATCCCCCAGACAGAAAATAAAGAACTCAAGCAGACCTTAAAGCAGTTTCGCAATGCCTGCGAGCAGAGCCAGGAGGAGCTGTACACGATCGCCAGAGAGAAGTCCTATTATGTGCCTGCCAGCAAGGCGACGGAAGAGGAAGTGGCACATGTAAAGAGCCTCTTTACAAGCAGTACCTTATAATGATTTGCAGGAAACGGTCACTGAGAAGTGGCTGTTTCTTTTATGTGTTACATATTCATAAAACAGCAAAAAAATACATGGCTTTTTTGCCAAATATATGGGAAAATATATTTAAAATATATGGTGATGGCTGTTGCCAGCCGGAAAGGCAGGATTTCCCTATGAAGATTACAAAAAAGCTGTCCTATGAATATCACAACGCTCCCATTCCGGGAGGCGGGTATGTGACGGGTCTGCTGTATCATCAGCAGGTGCCGGGCATCCTGTACGCCAGAACGGATATCGGGGGCGTTTACCGTTACGAGACGGATCAGAAGCGGTGGAAGAGTCTGATCGATCATGTGACCATGGCGGATCTGGATGAGACATACCCGGCGGCCATTGCCCTGGATGACCGGTATCCTGAGCGGCTGTATATTGCCAGCGGCGTGGCGCAGAAGGGTGTGGGTAAGCTGTCCGTTTCGGAGGACTACGGTGAGACCTTCCGATATCTGCAGATTCCCACGATGGTACATGGCAACTTAAGCGGCAGAGGCACGGGACTTCGTCTGGTGGTGGATCCACAGGACAGTAATACCCTGTATTTTGCCAGTCAGAAAGGGGGCCTCCTGCGCACCCGGGACCGGGGGGAGACCTGGGAAAAGCTTCCGGTGCCGGAGGATTATATGACCTTTATCTGGGTATCCGGGGACAGCGGTATGCTGGTAGCCGGTACTGCGGGCTATACCAGCCGGGTGAATGATACCTTGCGGGGACACAGCTTGTATGTGTCCTATGACGGCGGTGAAAGCTTCGCACCCCTGGAGGAGCCGGAAAGTCCTATGATTCCCGACAGTAAAATGAACGGTCTGGTGGCGCATAGGTATGCCTTTGACGGAACCTATCTGTATGTGACCATGTGTGCCACCGGACGGTGGAATTATATCGTGGATCTGGGATACAGCTGCGACACCGGGGACACCATAGGCGGCAAGGTGCTTCGCTATCACATAGAAGAGGGCCGGATCAGCGGATACACCGATATTACACCGGATGCGGGGGGACTGCATACCAGCGGCTATCTGGATTATGGGTTTGGAGGTATCAGTACCTGTAAGAGTAAGCCGGGGCTGGTGGCCTGTGCCACGCTGTGTAAGGAAAAGCTGGATGATGAATGCATCTATGTATCGGAGGACTATGGAAATACCTGGCGAGTAAGCCTGTCCGGACTTGATGTGGGGGATATCTATTTTAACAGCTCTTATATGAGACCGGAGTTTAACGGAAACCGATGCCTGCTGCACTGGGAGAGCGACGTGAAGATCAATCCTTTTAATCCCAATGAAATGTGGTTTAATTCCGGTACGGGGGTATTTACCACGGATGCACTGCTCAGTGAGCATCCCCGGTATCATGATCACTGCGACGGTATCGAGGAGACCGTACACCTGAATGTGTACGGACCCATATCCGGTGAGGTACAGCTGGTGGATATTGTAGGAGATCTGGGAGGCTTTGCTTTTCGGGATCTGACAAAGCCCTGCCGCAATTCCTTTGATGATGCTCAGGGCAATCGCTATATCACCTGCATCAATGCGGATCTGTCGGATCAAAACAGTGATTTGGCCATGATCACCGCCAGAGGAAACTGGCGGGGGAAGACCAAAGGGGGCCTGGTGCGGACGGCGGACGGCTTTAAAACCTATCAGCGGATCCCCATGCCCTGGGGGCAGGGAGAGAAAATAGATGCGGCCATGAGAGAGATTGAGCGTCCCAATGTAAATCCGGGCTGGGTAGCCATGTCCGGTGACGGACAGAATATCGTCTGGTCCATTGCCGATCAGATCTGGCTGCCCATGGATCTGGTGATCTCCAGTCAGGACGGCGGGCAGACCTTTGCGCCGGTGAAAGTGTTGGAAGCGGACGGCAGTCCGGTAATGATACAGCAGGTGGAGCAACGCCGGAGAGGAAGGTTCTCCGGTACCTGCATGAAGGTCTTTTCCGATCGAATGGATCCCCGGCTCTTTTACGGCTTTGGCGAAAGCGGACAGATCTATATCAGCCGGGACTGCGGTATTACCTTTGTACATAAGCATCCTGATGTGGTGCGGACGGCTGACGGGCAGCCCGTCAGCGAGTATCCGGCATGCGATTTCGGCATGATCGATACGGCGAACGTCTCGGAGATCCGGGGAGCTGCAGGAGAAAGCGGTGTTTTCTATATTGCCATGGCCAAGGAGGGCATGTGGAAGCTACTCTATGACGCACAGACAAATCACCTGGTACTGATACGGCTCAGCGAGGAAGGGGACAGCTGCCTGCGGCTGGGCTTGGGGCTGGGCAGGCCGAATGGAGATTATGTAAGTGAACCCAAGGCGATCTATCTCTGCGGCAGTATTGACGGAGAATATGGTTTCTATCGGACGGCGGATGAGGGAAAGTCCTACGAACGTCTGAATACGAAAAAACAGATGTATGGGGAGATCAACAGCATCGATGGGGATAAACGTGTCTACGGCAGGTTTTTCCTGGCTACGGGATCTCGAGGTGTGATTTACGGGGAACCGGTGTAGCGTAGTTGTAACAGAGCCAGAGTCAGGAGGACGAAAGTTGAGAGAGGGCAGCAGGTCTGCATAGGCTGCTGCCCGGCAGAGAAGGGAGAAAAGATCATGCAGGTAAGTGCGCAGCAGAATAAGATTGTGATTATTGACGGAAAAAAGACCCTGTGGCTGGAGCCATGGGGCAGGGATGCCTTTCGGGTGCGGATGACCGGGGAGGCCGTGATGGACGGACATGATTGGGCGCTGTCAGAGCCCACAGAGGACTGTGAAATGGAGATCACTGTGGAAGAGATTGACACCACGGATCCATGGTATGCCTCAGAGGAATATGCCCATTACCATCAGAGAGGCAAAATATTCACGGCCAAAAACGGAAAAATCACGGCAGTGATCCATCCAGAGGGGTGGATCAGGTACTATAATCAAAACGGCGAGCTGCCGCACGCGGAGTATTGGCGC
>CALWLO010000046.1 GCA_944381545.1 uncultured Acetatifactor sp.
AGCACTTTCGAAGAATTATCTGGCTGGACTTATGATTATGTATTAGAAGGGACTCAAGCAACATCACAACCAATATCATTAATTTCTTTCGCAAGCAAACGTTTTGCGGTAAATTCAATATTGGGAAATGGCATCTTACCAAGATCTTGTATATGAGGATCCCAATCTTCATAATCCAAGCCTTCCTCAATTCCTCCACTACTACATCCCGCAATCATCACATTTTCCGTTTGAAAACGTTCTTTTAAATAATCCCTTATTCCTTCCCATGTATAACCCAGTTCCTTATGACGCATAGTATAGGTTGCTTCTAACAGCACCGGAAATGAACCGACCTGATTAAGTAATTCTATACCTCGAACAATTTTAAAAAAAGTGCCATTTCCCTCAATATCTACACGGTTTAAATCATTAATTTCCCTAGGTCCATCTATACTTATGGTAACACCAATATGATATTTATGAATCATCTCCGCAATTCTTTCATCTATAAGTGTACCATTTGAAACCATTAAAAATTGTGGCATTTCATCAAAAATTCCACTTTCTACATTTTCATAAAAAAAATTACAAATTTCTTGTATCGTATCGGGACACATTGTTGGTTCTCCACCAAAAAAAGAGACAATTTCAACCCTGCAATATCTTCCAACCAACAATTTCTGTAAAAAAGTGCGAGCAGTTTCAGGGGACATTTTCTGTGTTGGCATATCATAATTTCCACCATGTGCATAGCAGTATCTACATCTCAAGTTGCAGTCATTAATAACTATAATTTCCAGTCTATGTAATTCTTTTCTTTCTAAAAGATTAGGGCAAGGAGCCAACGGTAAATCCTTACAATTCTTAAATGATTTTTCCATATAGTATTCTATTTTTTGGCGATCCTCCGTTGCCATATTTCCAGAATAATATTCTTGTAAACATTGATTAATTGCTTGCGCATGTTTAGGAGTGGTTGTTTTTATGGCATTTTTTTTCGAAGCATATACAACACCAAGTTCCTCATCATGAATTACCATATATTCATCAGCGTTAATTTTACTCATTTGTCAGCACCCCTTATAATCCAAGCAATAGCCGCTTCTTTTTGTTATTTTATTTATGAATATTATAGTAAATTTGCTTTTATTGTTATACATTGTACCATATCCTCATTGTTTTTTCAACATGTATTTCTTGTTTATTTATCTTGTTATTTACTGTCACTCGAAAAGTCAGTACTACCGGCTTAGCCAATAACCTACTCTGCCCTTATAAGGGGATATTACCTGCTTGCTATTTTTGTCTGTTATACAAAAATTGTCGTAAAAAACAACATCTTTCTGTTGTTTTTTACGACAACGCATGTTTAGTGCTTTTCCATATGAATAAAGAACATAACATTATAGGAACACCAATGTCTGCAATACCCCTGCATCATCAGACCATTCACAGTGCACCGGCACAAGCTCCTATACTTTCTGATAGAGGTCAAGAATAAATGCTTTTACCTGCAGGTTGTTCTCCGGGTTGGTGTTCTCCAGGGTCACATGAATATAGGGCTTCCTCTCCTTGATGAATTTCAGCACCGTCTCGTATTTCATCATCCCCAGGCCACAGCCCATGGCCTCCAGCTTGCCGTCCGCCGGCATGTAGTCCTTTAAGTGTACCATAGCTACATCCGGTCCCAGCACTTCAATGGCTTCCTCTATAATGGCTTCCTGCTCCTGATAATTGGAGATATCCAACAGATTTACCGGGTCTAAGATAATCTGCAGATTGGGGGAGGCGATCTCATCCAGCACCTGTCTTGCCCTTTGGGGATTATAAACGATATGCTTCCATACCGGCTCAATGGCTACTACCACGCCCATCTGCTCCGCATATTTTACGATGGGACGCAGATTGGTGATAAAGGTCTGCAGCGCCTCTTCTGAGTGGCACTGGGGCACAGGGGTATAGGTTTCATTGGGCGCTCCGGTTTCCGTGCCCACCACACCGCAGCCCAGCCAGGATGCAAACCGGATATGGGCCATATAGCGGTTCATGATCTTCTGGAGCTGCCGGGGGTTGGGATTGGCCAGATTCAGATAGCAGCCCAGCACGGCAATATCCACCTGACTGCGGGCAAATACATTCCTGATATACATGGCAAGTCCCGGAGTCAGCGCCTCATCCGTAGTGGGAAACTCCTGAATCACCTTTCCCAGCGCCAGATGGCCGCAGGCGAAGCCCAAATGATGTACATCAGCGATCCTCTCCTCAAAAGGGAGCGCTTTTGTGTCATGTAAACGAATTCCTAACTGCATCTCAATCCTCCTGTTTCAATTCCGTACTTCTACATCATCCACGCCGTCTGTTTCCAGGGGTTCCCCCTCCTGACCGCTGATCAACACATGATCCAGCACCAGATGCTTCACATTACGGACAACCATACCTCTCCTGCTGCTCTTCTCCACACCCTCGGACATGGCGGGAACATCGCACTTGGGATTTTCCGCATAACTGATGCTGATATGCTTCATCACGATCTCTTCGATCTTCTGCTCCGGCAGTCCCTCAAAATAGGCAGCTGCCACATGGCAGTTGGTACAGGTCATATTTTCAAAAGTCAGCCTGCCGATATAGGGAGTCCTCTCATCCACGGGATAGGACTCCCGGGACTGCACATACCGGGTTTTGCCGTCGGGATCGCAGAAATAGAAAGCATTAACCACCAGCGGCGTCATCACATGATTCAGAGTCAGGTTCCGGAAGATGATATTGCTCAAAACCGCATCCTTTCCTCTCCCCCGCCTGGTCTTGATCCGCAGCCCCCTGTCCGTACGCCGGAAAATACAGTCTTCTACTGTCAGATTTACCACGCCGCCGGCCATCTCGCTGCCCAGAGTCACCGCTCCGTGACCGTTTTCCATCAGGCACTGCCTGATATGGATATTCTCGGAGGGCGTTTTATGTTTTCGGCCCATATAGATCTTACCGGACTTGACGGCAATACAGTCATCTCCCAGGGAAAAGCGCACGCCCAGGATCTCCACATCCCTGCAGGATTCAGGATCCAGGCCGTCCGTATTGGGCGAATCCGCCGGATTCTCCACCACCAGACCCACAAAACGCAGCTGGCTGCTGAAATAGGGATGCAGCGTCCAAGAAGGAGAATTGCAGAACTTCACGCCCTGCAATATAACATCCTTACAATGGCTGATAAAGAACAATCTGGGTCTGAAGGCCTTCCGCATGACCTTGGGATTGTCCCACCAGTCCTCCTTAGAGGCATTGCCGTTGACAGTGCCCTGTCCATAGAGGATCACATCCTCCACATTAACCCCGCAGATAATGCCGGAAAACATGGGCAGAGGATTCCCCTCCCAAGTCCCCAGGTTGTACTCGTCCTGCTCGTCATAGCTCTCTATCATCGCCGGGAATACAGGGAACCTCTCCCGATCCGTAAAGGCCTTCAATTCCGCTCCCTTGGCCAGCTCCAGGCGGATATGGCTCTTTAAAAACAGGCTGGTGATCCGGTAGGTTCCCGCCGGAATATAGACTCGGCTGTTTTCAGGACAGGCCATGATCGCTGCCTGGATAAAATGGGTATCGTCCTGCACTCCATCTCCCTTTGCCCCGAAACGGGTCACGTCCAGGGTCACAAATTCATATTCCGTGGTAAAGTCAGTGCTGCCCAGCAGCAGATCCCCGTCATAGATCTCTACGTGATACTGACTCTGCGGTTTTAAACCGAACAGATTGGTAATGGTCTTCTCCGTGGTCATGATCTCCTGACCGTTTACCATGACCCGGTAAGGACGGCGGGTAAAGTGCCTGCCGCCATCCTGAATCTCTATTGCAGCGCTTCTGGCCGTATGCATTATCGTAATGATTTCCATAGCTTCCTCCTATCTGAAATTCCGCAGCTTCAGACCTTATGCTTATTTTTCCCGAGCCGCATCGCCCGCATTTAGGCCTTTACAGTACTTCTCATATTTTTCTGCAAGCAGAATATGCTTCCTGCATGCCAGCGCCAGACTTCCTGTGAAAAGTTCCTCCGCTTTGCCGGACAGCGCAGCGCCGGGCCGGATTCCACCTTCTCCATAGAACTCCCGGAGGAAACGGCGCACATTCTTCTTGTACAAATCCATCAGTTCCCGATAGCACTCATAGATTTCCTGGCTTATGTACAACAGCGTGCGGAGGGACATATCGATATATACTGCTGCCTCCAGCATGTCATAGTGCTCCTGCAGCTGCTCATCCAAAGCTCTCATCTGCCGGAGGATATCCAGATAGCCTTCTTTTTTGTTGCAGTTCGTCTCATAGGCTGCATACACCGGATAAAGCATGCGCTTTATCTCTGCTGCATCCTCCAGACCGCTTAAATCAAACACACCCTCCCCGGTTCTGGGCAGTGCCTTGATCTGCGCCACCACCTCCGCAGCCTGTTCTGTTTTTCCCTGTTCAACCTGTTCCAGAGCCTGCTGTAATTGTTCTTTCATGCCTTTTGTTCCTTTCTGTTGTGTATTACATTGCTGCATCCAGCAAAATATGGGGTATATTCCCTATCGTCAAACCGAAATCTTATATATCCGTTTCTACAAAATGAACCGGAGAATGATCCCAGTATTTTCTATAAACTCTATCTTGCTGTTCATCAAGGTTCAGCTGATACATACGGAAGGTAACTAATCTGTCTTTGGGCTGCCATTGCTCCTCATAGGAATATTGGTATTTCATTCCTAGCTTTTTCATTACTGCACCGCTTTGCGGATTATTCACATCATGCGTGGCAGTGATATAGGGAATATCATCTCTCCTTAATTGTTCAACAACCGCTTTACCGGCCTCTGTGATAATTCCTTGATTCCAAAACTCCCTGCATAACCCATATCCAAAATCGTAACTATCCTCTGTACAGACATGAATATATCCGATAGGATAATTGTCTTTGCTCAGACAAACTGCGTAGTTGTATGCACTTTTCTGTATGTATTTGCTTACGAATTGCTTTTCATAAAATACCTTTGCTTCTTCCATCGTTTTCACAGGAAACCAGGGCAAGAATGTATTGACTTCTTCATCGCTATAAATTTCATAAATAGCTTTTATATCGTTTCCAGTAAATTTTCTTAAAATCAGTCTTTCCGTTTCAAGTGTCGGTGTATTCATTTTCTCCTGTAAAATCCCCATCTGCCGGACTCAGAACCAACCAAAACCGGCTACATCCAAACGGCTTATGTATATGCAAATGATCATTGTAAAAACGAAGTCAATGTATACCATAGATTATACCATTTTCACCCACAGTTATCTACCATGATTTACGGATTATGGTTATCCTTGCGCTTTCTTTTGCCAAACCTCCAACGCAATCCATTCCTCCAAGGTAAGCGGTACTAGTTCTGTTTAGTGTTTGGACAAAAACAGGCTTTCCTTTTTGTATGCCAATACTCTGCACAAATTGAGAATGATATCCATTGCTGCCAAGCCATGAAGATATATTTTTCAGAATAGATCTATCCTGTTACCATCTGCAGCCCCTTTCGATAAAGTGCAGCTGCAGACAGGCTTGCCTCTTTCTCACATTTCTCAAAAAAATCCACATACTTCTGCTGACTATTAAAAAATCTGGTGTCGCCCATAATCTTTTTCAGATAATATTCTGCAAGACCCTCTGTGATACTCCAGGTATCAAAACTTCGAAAAGCATTCTCCTCCTTGAGTGCATTCATAAGCAGATAAATAATGAACTCGTGTCCAATGAAATAAAATGCATCGAGCGGATCCCGCACAATACCAAACACATCCTGATCCATTGAAATATCGATTGCCTCTGCCCCTTTCTCCACAGAGGTAACCAGCATTGCCGTGAAATATTCGCTCAAAAGGTTACAGCCAACTAATTCTTCGGCCTTTTCGGTAAAATGCGACTCTTCAAAAAAGCGAAGTACCTGCGGAATATATTTCTTTATTTTTTTCTCCTCGTTTTCCCAGATATTCTCTACATAATCGTCATAATGTTTAATCATCACCGCCGAAATTCTGCGGACAATGCCGGTATATTCCTTATAGCCCTCCGGAACCTCCTCTTCATTTTCAGACATTCTGATCAGTTCCGCATAATAATCCTTTGCAGATCCCTTTGCACATGCAGGACTGCCTACTAATAGTCCATGCAGAAAGCCGCAATGTTCACCGCCGCAAACCGTTATTAGCTGCTCATTTTCTTTGATTACCGCCAGGTCTTCAGCCGGATAATTCTTTCGGAAATGACTGCCGTAGGCATTGTCATAGCCGCATTTTGCAACAGAAAGCATATGAAAAACAAAATTGGTTTCCTTGTTTGCAGCAAATCTTATTTTATTCATCTTTTCATCTCCTTTTGTGAAAGTTAAAGCACCTCCAAAAGAGTCTGTTCACTCTGCTACATATCTTGCCGGTTCCAGAGCAGCTGATAAAGAACATGATTCCGCCTCTACCGGTTCCAATACCGAAAACTATAACCATCCTCCGGCTCTCCGATTTCATATCCCAGGGCTTCCGTCAGTTTCATTTTGAGGCTACTGTACCACTCTTCCCAGATATCCTCCGGCATATCTCCGGCTATTTGTATTCCCGAAGGTTCCACAGAGGCCCATAAATCAATATCTTCTCCTGCCCATCTGGGGCCGTCATCATATCCCGCCCAGAATGGCATGGATTTGTAAATGGCATCTATTTTGTCCCATACCTCCCGGGGTGCAGTATAATGAATATTCAGGTTTATATCATGAGATCCCGATTGCATAAGTTATCCCTTTCCTCTATTTATCGCTTATCCGCTATCATCGTAAACTCTCCCGGTATCCTGCCGTCTGTCCATGCGGGGTGCTCGTCAAATCTTGTTCTGTATTACAAAATTGTTTGTAAAATTCCTGAGTTCAAATATTTTCAGCCCCGCACTGACCGATTTTTTTAGAAAAATAGAGAACCAGATCATCGTCGTTACAGCATTCAGCATACTGCGGGCACACCTGCTCTCCGTACCAGACGCCGGTGCCGTCAGGGATATACCCACGCTTCACATACATTCTCTGGGCGCTTCCATATCCATGATGCAGGCCCACTCCCAGGTAAACCACATCGGCGTGCTCTGCGGCTATTTTCTCCGCAGCATCCATCAGTTTCCCGCCGATCCCCTTTCGACGGTACTTTTCCAGTACGCCGAAATCTACGATCTCTGGATATCCCCGATTGGCAAAGGCTCCGCTCTCTGAATTGGGATATACATTGATATAGCCCGCAACCCTCCCCTGATACTCGGCAACCAATGCCACCGCTCTTCCCTCCGCCTGATGACGCAGCCGCATTTCATATTTTTCCGTTGTCTGCTGCCAGCCCTGGGCAATCTCTTCCTCGGTGATGATCCGGGCATCACTTTGTTCCATGTCGCGTATTAATATATCTTCATCCCTGTAATAAATCATTGCTGATCCGCCTCACTCCGCCACATATTCTGCCAGCTCCGGTGCGATATCGAAATGTCCCGTATCGTGCTGGGTGTAAACCGAATTACTGCTTGTGGCAAACCAGAATTTATCCATTTCGTTCTGCTTCAGCGTACCGTTCTTTTCCCCACCATTTTGGCATTAGCTCTTCTAGTGTGACAATTTCTCTGTTTTCATAATCAACCATAAATTCCATACCTTTGTTCTCTTCATTTAATTGATAGAGGAACTCTCGGCATGCTCCGCAAGGCATACCGCTACCATCGCCATACGGAGCCCTATCACGAAATGCAATTAATCGCTTTATTTTTGTCTGACCACTGTTTACATACATATTCAGCGCAGCCACTCTCTCTGCACATAGATTCATGACGCCGCTACAGCTTTCTATGCAAAATCCTGTATAGATTTCTCCATTTTCAGCCTCTAATGCGCAAACCACATGATGCGCATAGACAAAAGGAGATACATCCTCAGGATGATATTGTTCTTTTGCTTTTTCGTATAACTTTTCCCATATATCCATTATTTCATGACTCCTTCAACTCTCGATTTTACTGATTTCTTCTGCTCTTATCCGTTTTTCATGAGCACTGTCTCCTTCTGGTTCTGGCTTTCCCTGTAACATGGACGATTGCCCGCAGGACAGCGCATTCCACCGCTGCTATAAATAGGATACCACTGACCCGCTTCACGGACAAGCATTTTATATCCCTCATCATACACTGCTTTTCCGCTGCAAATCCGTGCGCATCCTGCGGAGCAGCTAAGGAAATGCTGATTTCATCAGCATTTCCTTAGCGGACTGACAACTGATTTCTGCTCCACTGGAGCGAAGCTCCCGTCAAACGGGCAGTACTGATTTTACGCAATCATTATGCAGGATTTACATTACTGTGATAGCATCTCCGGCCATTTAACAATAGGATAAAATCATGGGAGGGATTTTATCCTATGCAAAAGTAGAAAAAAAAATATGCCGAGCTGATTATCGCATCCATAATATTGGTATGTTGTGTGATCGGATTCATTGTGATATCCGGAAAACTGTTGACTTACGGACGCTCCGCCGGAACAATCGTGTCTGTGGAGAAGGAAGAAAAGGAAGGCGGAGTAACAGGGGACACTTATCACTACACGATAAGCACGCTGAAATATATATACTGGATAAACGGAACAGAATTCACCGGAAACTATGAGACAAAAAGAAATCTATTCCTCCGGGAAGGCGACAGCATTACCGTTCTATATCATCCGCAAATGCCATGGCAAAGCGCTATAGAAAGCGCCACCCATAGGAGCTTTCTCATGAGCGCTTGTGGGGCAGTTGCTTCTCTTTCCTTTATTCTGTTGAATACAAACAGACGGATAGAGCTCAGGAAAACGGAAAATGCAGAGGAAAAGCCGCCGCAGGAATGACCGTTATCAGCGCTTACACAACGGGCACACCCATGCCTTACTGCCGGGTGTGCCCGCATGTATTACAGGGTTACTCCCTGCTTAAAGATTGCCATATCGTGGAAGCCTGCCGCCTCACTGCATACCTGTCTGCCGGAAGCCACCTCCACCACATAGTCGAAGAGCTTCTGCGCTTCCTCGGCCATCGTCGCCTTCTCATTCTCCACCAGCACCCCGGCGTTAAAGTCAATCCAGTTCGACTTCTTGCTTGCCAGGCGGGAATTGGTAGAGATCTTCATGGTAGGCACCGGGGAGGCAAAGGGGGTTCCCCGTCCCGTGGTAAACAGGACGATGTGAGCGCCTGCTGCCGCCAATGCGGTAGCCGCCACCAGATCGTTGCCGGGAGCACTGAGCAGATTCAGCCCCGGAGTCTGCACACGCTCACCGTACTGAAGCACACCTTTCACCAAGGCACTGCCGGACTTCTGGGTACAGCCCAGGGATTTGTCCTCCAGCGTAGAGATACCTCCCTTTTTATTGCCCGGAGAGGGATTCTCATAGATGGTCTGGTTGTGGCTCTTGAAATAATTTTTAAAGTCATTGATCAGCTCCACCGTCTTATGGAACAGCTCCTCGTTGGCGCAGCGGTTCATCAGAATCGTCTCCGCCCCAAACATCTCCGGCACCTCCGTCAGGATAGTAGTGCCTCCCTTGGAGATCAGCAAATCGGAGAAGCGCCCTACCAGCGGGTTAGCGGTAATGCCGGAGAGTCCGTCGCTTCCGCCGCATTTCATCCCCACCACCAGCTTACTGACACTGATCGGCTCTCTCTCAAAGCCTGCTGCATAATCAATCAGGCCCTTGATGATCTCCACCGCATCGGCGATCTCATCCTCGGACTCCTGGGCCACCAGGAACTTCACCCGGTTCTCATCATATTCGCCGATATAGGGCTTTAACACCTCGATATTACTGTTTTCACAGCCCAGCCCCAGCACCAGCACACCGCCTGCATTGGGATGATTGATCAGATCAGCCAGGATCGTACGGGTATGCTCCTGGTCATCTCCCATCTGGGAGCAGCCATAGGGATGGGGGAACGCAATGACCTCCTCCACCGTCCCTTTCACGAAAGCATTGGCCTGCCGGGCAATGGCAGTGGCCACATTATTGACGCAGCCCACCGTAGGGATCACCCAGATCTCATTGCGGACGCCCACCTTGCCGTCCGGGCGGTTAAAGCCCATAAAGGTCACATCCTCGGTCCTGGTCTCCTCCGCTGCCACGGGCTCATAGCTGTATTCCAGCAGATCTCCCAGCGCCGTCCCCACATTATGGGTATGGATCCAGGCGCCGGCCGGAATCTCTTCCTTGGCATTGCCGATGCGGTAGCCGTACTTGATGACCTCACCGCCGGCCGGGATCTCACAGATCGCCATCTTATGTCCCGCCGGGATCTCCTCCCGGGCGGTAATCTGCCTGCTTTCACCGGATACCTCTACCGTGATGGTCTCTCCCTGGGGAATGGCATTCAGGGCTACCACCACATTATCGTTTTCATTAATTTTTAAGAAATTCTGCATAACGCTGCCCTCATACCGTTTGTCTTGATATCGTCTAAATAAGCGGTCACTGCGTCCGTCAGACCGGGAACCTGATTCAGATCCTGTCCGTGGAAATCCTCTCTGCCCAGATAAGCCGTCACAAAGCTGCGGGTATCCCTGCGGCAGTTGTCCCGGAAGAACTCCAGCACCGGCATATCGTCCTTGATGGGATAGGTCTCGCCGTTCCGGTGGCCCACCAGCGCACCGTCCTGGATCTCATCGCCGCAGTAGAAAGCCATCAAGGCTGCAATGGAGAAAGTCAGATGAGCAGGAAGCTTTCCGAACTTCTCCACATACCCCAGCAGACTGGGCAGGCATCTTGCTCTCCACTTGGACACGGAATTCAGGGAGATCGCCAGCAGCGCATGATCCACGTAAGGGTTGTTGAAGCGGTTTACTACTTCTCCTGCAAATTCCTTTAATTCTTCCTCCGGAAGGGTCAGGGTGGGAATCACTTCGTCAAAAATAGTCTTGTTCATGAAATTACGTACATCCGCATCCTCCATGGATTGTCTGACAATATCGTTGCCGCACAGCCAGGATGCCAGTACGAAAGAGGTATGGGCGCCGTTTAAGATGCGCACCTTTCTCTGCTTATAAGGATGGTGATCATCGGTAAATACCACGGGCAGTCCTGCGCCGGGCAGATCAAACTCTTTGCTGATGTCCTTGTCAGACTCGATCACCCACAGGCCAAAGGGCTCGCCGGTCACCATGAGATGATCCTCATAGCCCAGCTTCTCCCACTCCTGGGCCTGGGTAGCACGGGGATAACCGGTTACAATACGGTCTACCAGGGTTGCGGTAAAGACGCAGGCTTCCTCTACCCATGTCTTAAATGCATCCGGCAATCCCCAGTTGTCAATCTGCTGCATCACACATTTTTTCAGCATGATACCGTTGTCATCAATCAGCTCCACCGGCAGCATCACCAGTCCCTTGGACATGTCCCCGTTAAAGGTCTCGAATCTATGATATAAAAACTTGGTCAGCTTGCCGGGAAAACTCCTGGGCGGGTTCAGTTCAAACCGGTCTTCCGCATCATACACAATGCCCGCCTCCGTGGTATTGGATACCACAAAGCGCAGGGTGTCGATCTCTGCCAGACTCATATACTTGTCATATTCGTTGATGGCATCCACTGCATCGGCCACGCTGGTCACCACTCTGTTGATGATCTTCGCCTCGCCGTTCACATTGCCCCGCAGAGAAACCGTATACTGACAGTCCTGCCTGTGAAACATCTCCAGACTGCCGAATTCAATGGGCTTGATCAACACGATATCGCCGTCAAACTTTCCCTGTTCATTGGCAATATCGATCATATAGTCCACGAATGCACGCAGGAAATTCCCCTCACCGAACTGTACCACCCGGATAGGTCTCTCCTTCTTACCGGTCATGCTTTTGTTTAATACTTCCATACCTTTCCCTCTTTCCGCTGCCTTCAGCTTCTCTTTTTGTTACATCTGCCTTTTCCCATAAAATCAATACCCCCATGGTCATATCCATGTAAGTACTTACATAACTAATTTTACTTCCAAACTCTTCATTCGTCAAGAACATAAAAATAGTTCTTGAAAATTTCTTCCCGATTCGCTATAATGCAAAATAGAGTAAATACTGTAACTGCTTACAATCAGTTTTTCCAAACATTCAAAGGATTTTGCATATGACTATATACGATATATCTGAAAAGGCAGGAGTCTCCATCGCCACTGTTTCCAGAGTTCTTAACGGCAGCAGCAATGTTAGTGAAAAGACCAAGCAGAAGGTTCTGGACGTAATCAACCAGTATGAATATACCCCCAATGCTTTTGCCAGAGGTCTTGGTCTCAACACCATGAAGACCATCGGCATCATGTGCGCCGATTCCTCCGATCTATATCTGGCTAAAGCCATCTATTATCTCGAACAGAAGCTGCGGGTCAACGGCTATGACAGCCTCCTATGCTGTACCGGCTATGACCTGGAGACCAAGAAGAGCAGCATGAATCTGCTGATTACCAAGAAGGTGGACGGCATCGTGCTGGTGGGCTCCAATTTTGTCTATGATAAGGATACCCAAAACAAATACATCCTGGACGCTGCGGCCCAGGTGCCCGTAATGCTTTTGAATGCCGCACTTGAGGCTCCCAATGTATACAGCATCCTGTCGGATGATTTTTCTTCCGTATACGAAGCCACCCTGCAGCTGATTCAGTCCGGCGTGGAGGATATCCTGTATTTCACCAACTCCACCTCCTACAGCAGTAAGAAGAAAATGGCGGGATACCGCAGTGCCATGGAATCCCAGAAGCTGCTTAAGAGCGGCAATCTGATCCAGTTCTATCAGGGGTCACATGAGGACATCCATGCCATGGCCGACCATCTGCTGAAGGTATACCAGAAGGGTCTGAAATTCCATGGGGTTATTGCCTCAGACGATTGTCTGGCAATGGGCGCTCTCCGCTTTGCCCTGGAGGCAGGCTTATCCGTTCCCCGGGATCTGAGCATCATCGGCTACAACAACTCCCTGCTGGTACACTGCTGTGAACCGGAGATGTCCAGCATCGACAACAAGCTGGAGACCCTGTGTCAGCATCTGATCGCTACCCTGATGGGAGTATTAAACGGCAGCGAGATGCCCAAGCAGACTGTATTTTCCGGGGAAGTGATTCACCGGGGCACCACGCTTCCCAGCAGCCGGGACTGTCAGAAATGAGCGCATGCCCCAATGAATATGAGACAGCAGCCCCAATGGGCATATTTTCATACGCTATCTAATCACATGAATCAATAAGGAGGAAGTATTATGAAAGCTTTTATGGACAAGGATTTTTTACTGGAAACCGAGACAGCCAGAGAGTTGTTCCACAATTATGCCGAAAACACTCCCGTGCTGGATTATCACTGTCATATCAATCCCCGTGAGATCGCAGAGGACAGACAGTTTGAGAATATCACTCAGGTATGGCTGGGAGGGGATCATTATAAATGGCGCTTCATGCGTTCCTGCGGTGTGGAGGAAAAGTATATTACCGGCGACGCTTCCGATTACGAAAAGTTCTGCAAGTGGGCAGAGTGCCTGGGCAAGGCTATCGGCAATCCCCTGTTCCACTGGAGCCATCTGGAGCTGCAGAGATATTTCGGCTATAACGGTGTATTAAATCAAAAGACCGCCGATGAAGTCTGGAATCTGTGCAATGCAAAGCTGCAGGAGCCCTCCATGAGCGTGCGCAATCTGATCCGCCAGAGTAATGTGACCCTGATCTGTACCACCGACGATCCCATCGACTCCCTGGAGTGGCATCAAAAGATCGCCGCCGATGACAGCTTCGAGGTAAAGGTGCTGCCCGCCTGGAGACCTGACAAGGCTATGAATATCGAGAAGCCGGATTATCTGGACTATCTGGATAAACTGGCTGCCGCTGTGGGCAAGAGCGAGATCACTACCTTTGCAGAGCTGAAGGAAGCCTTAAAGGAGCGTATGGCATTTTTTGCCTCCATGGGCTGCACGGTATCCGA
>CALWLO010000047.1 GCA_944381545.1 uncultured Acetatifactor sp.
TCTTTTTCGAAAATATTTTCTGAAAAAATGCTCCGATCTTCACGTTTCAGCTCCCATCTGTCCGCTTCAGCGGTCAATTCCCTCGCCGCTTCCTGTCACATAAGCTGCTTGCGGCAGTCATCCTTCAGTATCCCCAGGATCTTGTCAATTTCCTCACAGTAACCGTTCATTTCACCGCCGGCCCTGAGAGCCCGCAGCTGCATCAGGCGCTTGTATTCGGGGGTCTCCCGGAAATCCTGCTTTGCTGTCTCCAAAATCCTCTCCAGCTCCAGCGAGATCCGGTATCGATCCGGATACTCCGCTGCCAGGGCCACATAGTCCTGCTCCGGCAGCTGCAGTCTCTTGGCCGCTAGAAAATCCGCAAAATAATCTTCCTTTCCTCCGCTGGCCTCCCATGCCTGATACAACAGCTCCGCCGCCTGGTCATAGATCATCTGCCGGGCATAGATTACTCCCTTGTTGTGCAGGATCCCGGCCGTCAGCTCCTGCAGCACCGGCACCTCCATCTCCTGATTTTCCCGGATCTTTGCCAGCAGCCGGTCATAGGCTTTCAGCGCCTCCTCATATCTTTTCTGCTCCGTCAGATGGTCGGCCTGAAGCTTCTGCTTCTCATAATCAGACAGGCCTGACCCTGCCCGCAAAGTCTTCTCCACCTGCTGCAGCGTTTCCCGGTCATATAATCCCACATAATCCAGGATCTGTGACACAAAGCCGCTTAAGGCCCCCTTTTGGTGCACCAGAGGATACAGGATCTGTGCCAGCCCGGGCAGCTGACAATCCTCCCGGATAAAGTCCAGCAGCTCATCCTGCATCAATCCGGTATTCAGCAGAAAGGCATTCTCCTTCAGACAGTAACATAGCTCCTCCATACAGTGTACCCGGATCCCCAGCTTGGGCAGGATATAGGGTTCCTCTGCATAATCCCCGACACAGACCAGCGCTCTTGCCCGGTCTCCGCTCTCCTTCGGGCAGTCCTCTCCGCAGACAATCTCCCGCTGCCATACCAGCCCTGCTGAGGGCCTGATCTCTCCAAACCCCATATCCTCCAGTTCCACACAGAGCCGGTTCTCCCCTTCCAGATGAAGCTGCATCCGGATTCTGGCCAGCTCACAGAAGGCATATCCGCCCTCCCTGGCTGCAGATCCCTGACCCAGAGGCAATCCTTTCAGATCAATGGGAATCCGGGCCACGCTGCCTGCAATCAGCGGAGTGATCACCAGTGCCACCGATGCTTCCCGCTGCACATAAAACTCGCAGCTATACCCTGCTTCATACCAATTCACTCCTGCGTCCAGCAGGGCATAATAGGACTCCTCTCCCTGCCGGAACACCTTCATGCCGATATTGTATTTGAGCTTATCGTTTCCCAGAAATACATATTTCCTGCCGGTCTCGCTGCCAAAATGCTTCTCCAGCAGACAATATACCGCCCCTTTGCTGTACAGGTTCACCCCCTGGAACACCCGCCTGCCCTTGCAGAGATACTTCAGGCTCCGGGGCATCCATCCCTCTGCAAAGCTCTCCCCAATCAAATATACCGAGGATACCAGCCTCTCCTCGCACTCCTGGCGCACCACCTCCAGAAACTCCAGATCCAGCTGCTGCAGCCTGGCGGTCTCCAGTCCGCTGATCTCGGGAAGACAGCTTTCTCCGGAAAAGGGATAATCCTGCTGGTGAACAAAAGCCACAATCGGAGTAGTTCGCTTATTGCATTCCATACGCATACTGTGGATCCCATCCTCCCGATAGTCAAACAGTACTGTCTGATAAGTCCACAGATCCTTAGGCTGATAAAGTATATAATGGTAAAAGCTCTCTGCATAGCTCTGGTAGTACACCCTGGTATAGCCCAGCCCCAGGCCTGTCACCGTACGGTTCAGCACGCCGATCAATCTGCTGTCAAGCTCCCTGCAGGTAATCATCATCGCCACGATCCTTTCCGTGGCTGACACCATGGAAAGCAGTCCCAGGCTTCTCTTCATAAACAGCGTCAGCAGCGCCACAGGATCATAGCTCTCCCCATCAATCTGCACCTGCTCCCCCGCCGACGCCAGTTCCACCAATCTCTCCACCAGAATGGCCTCCCGGGGATTCTCCTGGGCAAAGCGCAGCGCCTCCTTCCCAAAAAACCAGCGTCCCGTACCCTGGCGCTTGCACAGCACAGTGGGAATATTATAACACTCCTCGCCGGCCACTGAGGAAAGCGTTTCCACTTCACTGTCCTGGGACATGTAGCAGTAGCTGATCTGAGAGAATTCATCTCCCAGATCATACCCTATGATGATTTTGTCTCCTGCTGATCCCAGCATATTGCACCTCCAAGTTTTTTCCGGACAAGATCCCCGGCTCCTTATTTCAGCCGGAATAACTGTCTGTTAAAATATTCCGTACGGCAGAACTCCTCCAGCTTCTGATCCAGTGCGTCATAATCCTGAAGCGCCCTGCTGGTCAGCATATCATTGATCCGGTAAAAACGCCCTTCCCGCTCCCGGGTACCCATATCACTTCTCTGCAGCTTACCGCTCTCCATCAGCTGTTCCACTCTGCCCCGTTCCTCCATGATATAGTACTGAAGGCTCTCTCCGAAAAACAGCAGAAATTCCTTGCTGCAGATGCCGCCGTATACCGGCTGCATCTCCTCCGTCACATAAATATCCCCGCTCCCATTCTCCTGGGAGCGCAAATAGTGGATCCGCACCACGCTGTCCGGATGTCCGTGATATTCAATTATCGTTTTTTCCATAAGGAAGCCAAGCTCCTGCTCCATGCCCTGGCAGGCCAGAAAGTCTTTCAGCCGAATGCCTTCCTCCAGCAGGCCGACGATAAACTCTCTGGCTGTCTGCCGGATCTCCTCCGTGACCTCCTGCTGATTCCCGGCATAGTATCTGACAAAAGCCAGCCTGCACACCTTCTGCAGAGGCTCCTGACGCTGATACAGACGCATGATCTCCCGGAAGATTTCCTGCTGCACGGCCTTTCCCTTCACAAAGTAGTCATAGGCATTCCGGGCAAGATAAGCCGCCTCAATTTCCTGCTTGGGGCCCTGGGCAACATAATAGGCAAAGATCTCCTCCTGCTCTCCCACATAGGCTCCCGATACCAGCAGCTGCACCAGCAGCCGTTCGCTAAGCTCATAACAGTCCACATCAAAGGCCCGGGCCGCTTTCCAGATATTGCGCAGTTCTCCGGATATTCCCTGATAATGCAGACATAGATATCTGAGAATCGTGCCGTCATATTTTTTGCTGTGAAAAATCATCTCCGCCAGCTGCAGCAGCTGCTCATCCCTGGTATACTCCTGTTTCTCGATCATCCGTCCCACCAGATGAACCATTATCCGCTTATCCAGTCCATAAAGCCCATAATGGCAAAGCCAGCGGTAAGCCTGGTCATAGCTGCCCCTGATCACCATATACCTCACCGCTTCCTGCCGCTCCCGGCGTCCCAGAAGCTCGCCGGGCAGCTCTTCCAGAAAGCGGTCCAGCTTCTGCGTCCGATCCGTCTCATAGTAGGTACTCATCAGCTTTAAACATGCCTCTCTGCGTACCCCGGGTTCAATCTCCTCACAGCGCCAGATCCGCAGCCATCTGGCCTCCTGTCTCTCTGAGGGTTCCTCCAGCAGTTCCCCGCTGCCGCTTAGATACAGATCCAATTCCGGGCTGTTGACCACCTGCTGCGCAATCTTCCTGATATAATGCCCCGGAGCCATCAGCTTATCCATCGTATAAGGAATCTCCCGGACATAGCGGCACCCGTTCCCGTCCTCCAGCAATACCAGGCAGTCACTGCCATACAATGCCACCCAAGCCCTTTCATTGCTGACCGGATAAACGGTCTCCATCAGATTCCCCGGCTGGCATACCACCACGCTTCGGATCCCCGGATGGGACAGACGAATCTCCTGAGCGAATATCATACGGCTCAGCTGCTCTGCCGTCTGTTCTCCGATCATGGCATCCGTCAGCAGCTCCCGGTACAGATAGGCCAGATCCCTGTTCATGCGCCCCTTTTGGATCTGTTCCAGCACAAACCCCTCCATCTGCTGATAATAGGCGGCATAGAGTTCTCCATATTCGTCACGGTGCTCCACCACATATCGGTACAGATAGGCGCTGTGAGCGTAGTCCAGATCGTTCTGGTAGGAAAAATACAGCAGCACCGGCTTGGGCAGAGCCACCTCACTGTCCAGATCCAGTGTCATCATATAGTATTCATACAGCTTGGTGATCCGAAGCTCCGCCTCCACCCCTCGCTGATACCAGCAAAAGGCTTCCGGCGATACCTTATTGCCCTTAATCAGCAGCGTACAAATCTCCTTCAGCACCCTCTCGTCCGGCTGTCTCTCATAGCAGCTGTGCAGAATCGTAAACAGACCGGGGGAATACTCCTTGACCCGCCCTGCCAGATAGTACATCTGCTCCAGAAGCTGGGGGGTTATCGCATCCTTTTTGTTGGCATAGGCCAGTACCCGCAGTTCAAAATCCCCCAGCCTGCGCAGAAGAGCAGGGTTGAGATTCAGCAGATTCAGAGCCTCTATGTAAATCACCGGACTGCTGCAGCCATAGCCGAACTGTTTCTCCAGAAAGCTCCACTTGCTTCCCGGCGTCCGGTAATCCTCCAGATACAGAAGCAGCCACGCCACTCGCCACTGTCCCGGGTATTCATTATAGATCCGGCGGATCCGCTCCGCTGCCTGGGCTGCATATGCTTCATCCTGGCGGATTAACGTGCTTAGGTAAAGATAATAGGCTTCCAGCACCGCCGGATCCGTCTCATAGCTTCCCGCTCCCTGCTCCAGCAGCACCCGGGCATGCTCCAGCAGCCAACCGGCCTCATGATAGCGCTGATTGGTAATCAGCAGCTGGGCCTGAAATAATCTCGCCCCTACATCCTGCTCGTCCATGGTCACCAGCGTTTCCGCCAGCTTGTCCGATTCCTTCAGCCAGGCAGGGGTACTGATCTGCTTCAGACGCATGGCCTGATATGCTTCCATCAGCTGCACATAGATTCGTTTGCGCTCCCGGCCGTTTCTTGCGGCTGCCGCCCTTCTTCTGCCGCAGTGTACTGTCACCGGCACTGTCAGGGTGTGTTCCATATCAAAGAGGGTGACGCAGCCCAGATTCCGTCCGCCATGCAGCATACTGCTGTCCACAAAGACAGGCAGCCTGCAGCTGCTTCCCATAAAATCATCATCCGTGATCGTTTGCTTTTCCGTGAAAAGAAATTCTCCCTCCACAGCCACCTGCAGACTGACGGCACCCCAGCCGTTTCTGGTCAGGCCGATCTCCAGTTCCGCAACCCCCGTGGGATCCTCCAGTTCCAGCTGCGGCTCTGTAAGCAGATAGTCCAGGGGGTGTTTTTTATGAATTGCGGTTAGAAACCGATCCACGTTTTGTTCATTGCCCTCACAGGAGGACAGCCCTCTATACAGGGCATAATACTGACGGTCATTCCCCGGCAGAAGCTTTAAAAAGTCAGGAGAATAGAACAGGCGCACCGCTTCCTCCCAGCTGGCCTTGGCCAGATTGGTAAAATGCAGCAGACTCTTGATCGTCCCGCAGGAAGACTCGGGCATGCTGTCGGATACCGTTACCGCAAAGGGCAGACTGTATTCTCCCTGATTGCTGACCACATAGAAATTCCCTTTCACCACATCTCCGGCCTGCAGCTGCTCTCCATGAAAACAGAACGCAATCTCTTCACTGCTTCCCGCAAACTCCCGGCAAAGACATTCCATGCGGATATCTGAACTGGTCACCCGGCCGGTGGTATAAGCGCCCCCATGTACCTTAATCTGAAAACTCCCTTCATAGGTTTCTCCCGGCTGCAGGGTGAGCTCTATTTTTGTACATGAAAAATCAAGAGAGCTAATCTCAAACCCGATTTTTCCCTCTAGGATCTGCTGTATAATATCCTGCATATTTTCCTCCTGCTTGGGATGCTGATACACCCTTTTTAGTGTAACATATCCCGCAGTAACTGGCAAACAAATATTCTGCTCTGTCACATCCTTTTTTCCTCTGCATATATTAGTGAGAAAGAACCTCAACTGACTCCAGAAAGGCATCCTATGGATAAAAATGAAGCAGACCTGAAAGCCATGCAGGAAGAAAATACCGGTGAAGCAGATACGCAGTACACCGGTACCATGCGGATCAGCGTGATATCTTCCGTAGCGCAGATTCCCATTGAAGGAGCTACCGTCACGATCTCCTATACCGGGGATCCGGAAAATCCCCTTTATACTCTCACTACCGACAGCTCAGGAGAAACGGAAGTGGTGACCCTGCCTGCGCCTCCGCTTTCCTACTCCCTGAATCCGGAAAATCTGGTGCAGCCTTATGCAGAGTACAATATCTTCGTCACGGCAGAAGGCTATGAGCCTGTATATGTATCCGGCTCGGAGCTTTTTGCGGATGAATTGACCCTGCAGCCCATTCGCATGAACCCTCTGGAATTCGATGAAGGAGAAGAAGAGCGGCTGATCATCATTCCCGTCCATACTCTGTTTGGCGATTATCCGCCCAAGATCCCGGAGGACGAGATCAAGCCCATAGCGGAGACCGGCGAGATCGTCTTAAGCCAGGTGGTCATCCCGGAATATATCATCGTACATGACGGTGTGCCTTCGGATCCCACAGCGCCCAACTACTGGGTGCGCTATAAGGATTACATCAAAAATGTCGCCTCCAGCGAAATCTATTCCACCTGGCCGGAATCCACCCTGTATGCCAACATCCTGGTAATTCAGTCCTTTACCCTGAACCGGGTGTATACGGAATGGTATCGGAACCAGGGCTACGATTTTACCATTACATCCTCCACGGCTTATGACCAGAAATGGGTGTATGGACGCAATATCTATGAAAATATCAATTATCTGGTGGATAATATTTTTACCAACTATCTGTCCCGCCCCGGTGTGCGCCAGCCCATCTTCACCTCGTATTGCGACGGCCAGCGGGTAACCTGCTCGGGCCTGAGCCAATGGGGTTCCAAATATCTGGGAGACCAGGGATATTCCGCCATCGAAATCATCCGCTATTACTTTGGCAATGACATGTATATCAATACGGCGGATGTGATTTCCGGTGTGCCCTCCTCCTGGCCCGGCTATAACCTCACCATCGGTTCCTCCGGGGAAAAGGTGCTGCAGATACAGAACCAGTTAAACCGCATTGCCCGCAACTATCCGGCCATCCCCACCATCACCGCAGACGGCATCTACGGCCCCGCTACCGCCGAAGCCGTCCGCACCTTCCAGGGGATTTTCAATCTGCCCCAGACCGGCGTGGTAGATTATCCGACCTGGTACGAAATCTCTGAGATCTATGTGGGCGTCAGCAGGATTGCAGAGCCGCAGTAATAGAGTAATCCCGCAGATCTTTTCCATCAGGAAAATCTGCGGGATCACTCTTATTTTCTGTATTACAAACCGGCTTACTTCTCAGCCATGGCAGCTTTCAGCGCTGCGGTCAGCTGGGGAACGATCTTGTTCAGATCGCCGACCACACCGTAGTCAGCCACGTCAAAGATCGGAGCATCCTCATCCTTGTTGATGGCAACGATGATATCGGACTCCTCCATGCCGGCAACATGCTGGATGGCGCCGGAAATACCGATGGCAAAATAGATCTGGGGACGAACGGTCTTACCTGTCTGTCCTACCTGCAGATCCTTGGGCTTCCAGCCATTATCCACTACTGCGCGGGAGCAGGATACAGTACCGCCCAGCACCTCTGCCAGATCCTCCAGGATCTTGAAGTTCTCTGCGCTGCCCACACCCCGGCCGCCGGACACCAGCACTTTGGCGTCCATAATATCCACCGTATCGGAAACAGCCTTAACCACTTCCTTGATGGTGACATATCTGCTGTTCGGTGTAAATCCGGGATTGAACTCTTCTACAACAGCCTTTGCGCCGACGATGGGTTCGATCTTCTGCATAACGCCGGGACGAACCGTTGCCATCTGGGGACGATTGTCCGGGCAGGCAATGGTAGCGATGGTATTGCCGCCGAAAGCAGGACGGGTCATCAGCAGCTGATTGTGCTTCTGCTCCTGTCCCGGGATGGGATTTAACGGGAAGTCGCCGATCTCCAGTACGGTACAGTCCGCCGTCAGACCGGTAGCTACTCTTGCCGATACGGTGGGTCCCAGATCGCGTCCGATAGCGGTAGCGCCTACCAGCACGATCTCGGGCTTATACTGATTAATCACGGAAGAGAGCGCATGTGCATAAGGCTCGGTTCTGTATACCTCCAATTCAGGATCATCCACAACGATTACCTTATCTGCTCCATACTCAGCCAGCTTGTCAGCCAGACCCTTTACCTGATATCCGATCAGAACTGCTACTACTTCTGTCTCCAGGGTGGCAGCAAGCTCCTTACCTTTTCCCAGCAACTCATATGCGATACTGCTGATCTCATTGTCCACCTGCTGGGCAAACACGTATACGCCTTTATATTCTTCTAAATTCATGGTTTGGTTTACCTCCTATTTTAAGTCCCGCATCTGACCTTATATGATGTGCTTCTCTTTGAATTTGCCGACAATGTAAGCAACCGCATCCTCGGGGGATTCCGGAACGATCTTCTCGCCTGCGCCCTTACGGACCTTATCGGATGCCTTTGCGATCTTGGTAGGAGATCCCTTAAGGCCCAGATTGCAGTCCTCCACATCCTTCAGATCTGCTCTGCCCCAGGTAGTGATCTCTGCTGCACATGCGTCAAAGATACCGCCGGGAGTCATATAGCGGGGCTCATTCAGCTCGGATAATGCGGTAATCAGGCAGGGCATCTGAGACTCCAGAATATGATATCTGTCATCATACTGACGCTGTACAATTACCTTGTTTCCCTCAACCTTGATATCCTGTGCATAGGAAATCACAGGGATTCCCAGATGCTCAGCGATCTGAGGGCCAACCTGTGCGGTATCCCCATCGATTGCCTGACGTCCGGTTATAATCAGATCATACTCCAGATTGCGGATCGCACCGGCAATCGTGGTGGAGGTAGCCCAAGTATCTGCGCCGCCCAGTACACGGTCAGTCACCAGGATGCCCTTATCTGCGCCCATGGCAATCGCTTCACGCAGAACGTCTGCAGCCTTCGGCAGACCCATGGTCAGAACAGTAACCTCTGCACCGTACTGATCCTTCAGACGCAGTGCAGCCTCCAGACCGGCCTTGTCATCAGGATTCATGATCGCAAGCATTGCAGCTCTGTCAAGCGTTCCGTCTGGATTAAATTTAACGCCGCCCTTGGTATCGGGCACCTGCTTAATACAAACAACAATCTTCATTGTATTTTCTCCTTACTTTTATTATGTTTTCTTTCAACTGACTTATTGACCCCCGAATGCCTGCGGCCTTCAGGGACAAAGTACAGTGCGGCACTTCGATTCATTGGCCGGCCTTCCCGTTTTCCTGCAAGCCGGAAAACCGTCAGGGCCGGTGAGTGCCGTCTTATTTCAGCAGAGATGCGGAAATAACCATTCTCTGAACTTCACTGGTGCCCTCATAGATCTCCGTGATCTTTGCGTCACGCATCATACGCTCTACATCGTACTCACGGATGTAGCCATAGCCGCCGTGAAGCTGAACAGCCTTGGTGGTCACTTCCATAGCCACCTCTGCAGCATACAGCTTAGCCATAGCAGCTTCTACGGAGTAAGAAATTTTGGGATTGGTCTTATACTCGTCCTTCTTGCGCGCAGCCTTGTATACCAGCATCTTGGCAGCCTCAACCTTGGTAGCCATATCAGCCAGCTGGAACTGAGTATTCTGGAACTGAGCGATGGAACGGCCGAACTGCTTTCTCTCCTGCACGTAAGCAATCGTAGTCTCCAGAGCGCCCTCAGCAATTCCCAGAGCCTGTGCAGCGATACCGATACGTCCGCCGTCCAGGGTATGCATGGCGATGGGGAAGCCCTTGCCCTTTGCCCCCAGCAGATTCTCCTTGGGAATGCGGCAGTCGGTGAAGATCAGCTCATAGGTAGATGAACCGCGGATACCCATCTTCTTCTCCTTTGTACCAAAGGTAAATCCGGGAGTGCCCTTCTCTACGATGAACGCAGAGATTTCCTTCTGCATACGGCCTCTCTTCTCCACCTTGCCGGTTACGGCGATCACAATATAGATATCAGCCTCTTTACCATTGGTAATAAAGCACTTAGAACCATTCAGAACCCACTCGTCGCCGTCCAGAACAGCCTTGGTCTGCTGACCCTGGGCATCGGTTCCGGCACCGGGCTCGGTCAGGCCGAAAGCGCCGATCTTCCGTCCGCTTGCCAGATCCGGAAGATATTTCTGCTTCTGTTCCTCCGTACCATAGGTCAGGATCGGATCAATACACAGAGAGGTGTGTGCAGATACAATAACGCCTGTTGTACCGCAAACCTTGGAAAGCTCCTCCACACACATCGCATAGGTCAGGATATCACAGCCCTGTCCGCCGTACTCCTTGGGAACGGGGATACCCATGAAGCCGTACTTAGCCATCTTCTCCACGGTCTCTCTGGGGAAACGCTCTTCCTCATCCACTTCCTGTGCAAGAGGCTTTACTTCATTCTCAGCGAAATCCTTGAACAGCTGTCTCGCCATCTCATGTTCTTTGGATAATGTAAAATCCATGATTTATTCCTCCAATAATTTATTATTTGGGTAACGATTCAGAGCCATGCAGATTGATGCAAAAGCAGGCCGAGAAAGCTGGCTTTCAGAGGGCTGCTTATGTATAAATCTATATGGCGGGTAGCCATACATGAGCAAAAGTGAGCCTCGCAGAGGCGATTTTGCGAATGGGTTCTGAATCGTTACTTTCCTTTTCATTATTTTCTATCTAGTGCTGACAATTCATCTTTACAGTGCATCTACAGGTGTCTTGGTGCGGTCTGCATTGTAAACATAGAATCCTCTGCCGCTCTTTACACCAAGGTTGCCGCCGCGTACCATCTTACGGATCAGAGGGCATGCACGATACTTGCTGTCACCGGTCTCCTTGTAAAGAACGTCCATGATTGCCAGACAGATGTCCAGACCAACGAAATCACCCAGCTCAAGAGGTCCCATAGGATGATTTGCACCCAGCTTCATTGCTGCATCAATTCCTGCGATATCGGAAACACCTTCCATCTTAATGAAAGCAGCCTCGTTGATCATCGGAATCAGAATACGGTTAACCACAAAGCCTGCTGCCTCGTTTACCTGTACAGGAGTCTTGCCGATTTCCTCGGAAATCTTCTTGATGGTATCCACAACCTCGGCAGGAGTATTAGCACCTGCGATAACCTCCACCAGCTTCATGCGGTCTGCAGGATTGAAGAAATGCATACCGATCATGGGACGAGTCAGGCCGTTGCCGATCTCGGTGATGGAAAGGCTGGAGGTATTGGAAGCGAAAATACACTCAGGTTTGCAGATCTTATCCAGTTCACCAAAGGTGGTCTTCTTTACTTCCATATTCTCAAAAGCAGCCTCAACAATCAGATCGCAGTCTGCGCAAAGGTCTTCCTTCAGACCGGGGGTAATCTTTGCCACAATAGCATCTACTGCCTCCTGAGTCATCTTGCCTTTCTCAACCAGCTTTGCATATCCCTTCTGGATCTTTGCCTTACCGCCTTCAGCCCACTCCTGCTTGATATCGCAGAGAGCTACTTCATAGCCGTCTACCTGAGCAAATGCTTTTGCAATGCCCTGTCCCATGGTGCCTGCACCAATAATACCTACTTTCATTGTAAATCCTCCTTGTTATATATTCCTTTTCATGTATACAAAAATCAAATGTCTGCTTCGCAGCCGCTTGATTTTTATGATGGCTACCTATTCTTAAACGGTTCCTTTACCTTATCCTTATTCTTGTCAAGGAAGAAAGCCATACCGTATTTCTGATCCTCTGTCTCGAAGCAGTCGCCGAACAGCTTCTCCTCGATGACAATAGCCTCATCCATATCAGCGTCCAGTCCCTCGTTGATCGCCTTCTTACAGTTGCGGACAGCAATGGGCGCATTCTTGGCAATTCCTGCTGCCATCTTCTGTGCTGCTGTCAGCATTACCTCCTGAGCGGTCTTAACTACATTACCCTCTGCGTCAACCTCTGCGGAATATACTTCATTGACAAGACCGATTCTGTATGCCTCTGAAGCCTTGATATTGCGTGCGGTATAAATCATCTGCTTTGCCATACCTGCACCCACCAGACGGGCAAGTCTCTGGGTTCCGCCGAAGCCGGGAGTGATTCCCAGACCCACCTCTGGCTGACCGAATACAGCATTGTCGGAACAGATTCTGATATCGCAGCTCATGGAAATCTCGCATCCACCGCCCAGTGCAAAGCCGTTTACAGCTGCAATTACGGGAATGGGGAAGGTCTCCAGCTTGCGGAATACATCGTTACCCTTCTTACCAAAGGCTTCTCCCTCCGCCTTGGTCAGGGTGCTCATCTCTCCGATATCCGCACCGGCTACAAAGGACTTCTGACCTGCGCCGGTCAGAATCAGGCAACGCACTTCATTCAAATCTACGGCATCCAAGGTTGCATCCAACTCATCCAGCACCTGAGAATTCAGAGCATTCAGCGCTTTTTCACGATTGATGGTAATGGTGGCAACATTGCCGTTTACTTCATACAAAATGTAATCCATTTTCGTACCTCATTTCAAAATATTGTCATTATCAGGAAAACCCAAACAGTACGCTAAGGCGGTAGAAATTCCACCGCCTCAGAATGGTTTTCAACCATTAGTCTTCGATCTTCACGATAGTGGAGCAGCCCATACCGCCGCCGATACACAGAGTAGCCAGACCGGTCTTAGCGCCCTTTGCCTGCATCTCATGCAGCAGAGTCACCAGGATACGGCACCCGGAAGCGCCTACGGGATGACCCAGAGCAATAGCGCCGCCGTTGGGATTGAGCTGTCTGTCAACATCAATGCCCAGATCCTTGCCCACTGCTACGGACTGTGCCGCAAAAGCCTCATTTGCCTCGATGATATCGAAGTCCTCGATCTTCATGCCGGTCTTAGCCATCACCTTTCTGGTGGAAGCTACAGGGCCGATACCCATTACCTCAGGACGAACGCCTGCCAGCGCACCTGCCACAAAAGTAGCCATAGGCTTAACGCCCAGCTCCTTAGCCTTCTCCTCGCTCATCACTACGATAGCGGCAGCGCCGTCATTGATACCGGAAGCATTGCCTGCGGTTACGAAGCCGTCAGGATTGATGGTGCGCAGCTTTGCCAGGCCTTCCATCGTAGAGCCATGACGAGGACCCTCATCTACCTTGAACTCAATCACTTCCTTTTTCTTCTTTACCATAACCGGTACGATCTCTGCGTCGAATGCGCCGGACTTCTGAGCCGCTTCAGCCTTCTGCTGGCTCTTTAAAGCGAATTCATCCAGTTCCTCGCGGGTCAGTCCCCATTCACGGCAGATATTGTCTGCAGTAGTAATCATATGATAATCGTTGAATGCATCCCACAGAGCATCCTTGATCATGGTATCCACCAAAGTACCGTTGTTCATTCTATATCCATAACGAGCCTGAGGAATTGCATAGGGAGCCATGGACATATTCTCCATACCGCCTGCCACAACGATATCTGCATCACCGGCCATGATCATCTGTGCAGCCTGGTTTACGCAGTTCAAGCCGGAACCGCATACCACGTTCATGGTTACTGCGGGCACCTCGATCGGCAGGCCGGCCTTGATGGAAGCCTGACGAGCCACATTCTGTCCCTGAGCGGCCTGAATAACGCAGCCCATGTATACCTGATCCACATCCTCGGGCTTCACGCCGGCTCTGTTTAAAGCCTCCTTAAT
>CALWLO010000048.1 GCA_944381545.1 uncultured Acetatifactor sp.
CTGACACGGCGATGATGCTGACGCCATAGGCTACAATCACATGAAAATCAAGAGTCAGTCTGTTATTATTCAAGCTGACATTGATTCCCCTGGTCAGGCTGTCCTTTTTGAGCAGCTTTGCCATGCCGTCCTTCACGCTGACACCCGCCATCCCAACAATACCAAAGCATTCTACCGCTACGCTGCCGGCATACTGAGCGATAACTTCGTTATCAATCACAATATTGCCCATATGTGTATTCATAGAAGAACCCTTCATATAGTACCTCCTTATTTTCCAAACTAATTAATCACCATTATACATGCTTTTGGTGAAAATTGGAACACCCCAAAACAAAAAAAATAAAAAAATCATTTTTTTGCTTGCTTTTCCCAGCTTTTTCTGTTAATATATCAATGTTGCTAATTTTTATGCAATGACGTGAGGAAAACAACTGAAGGCTGAGGAGGTGTCAAGATGGCTAAATGTGATATTTGTGGTAAGGGCGTTCATTTCGGTAATAATGTAAGCCATTCTCATAGAAGAAGTAATGCAATATGGAATTCCAACGTTAAGAATGTCAAGTGCATGGTAAATGGCGCTGCTAAGAAATTACATGTTTGCACCAGATGCTTAAAGTCTGGCAAGGTTGAGAGAGCTTAAAAGCTGACTCATCCTGTTTTAGGCAAATGAAAACCGGTTCGTGCGAGCCGGTTTTTTGTTGTTCCTTTATTCTTCTCTGCGCCGCTGAAATTCCCTGTTGATATACTGCATCAGTTCTGCGTCCCCGCAGAAATTATCAGGATGGAAAATTTTCAGAAGATCCCGGTAACGCTTCCTGAGAGCCAAGGGATTCCCGGCGCTGCGAAACAGTACATTGGCGATATCCTCTCCCTGCCCCAGAGTCTGGGGCTTTTCCCTCTGATTTCTGCCCGCCTGTTCCAGCCTGCGCTTTTCCTGTTCCAGACGCTGTTTGTCCTCCTCCAGTTTTCGGAAACCGTCCTTCAGAATTGCCAGCTTCTTGTCGAAGAAAAGATTTTCCTCCCGCAGGCGCTTCTGTTCCAATACCATCCGATGATTCAAGGCGTCCATTTCATCACGAAAACGAACCTTCTCCTGAATAAACTTGTCCCGCATGCTTTCCAGCTCGCTGCGTTCATTCTGAAGACGGATATTTTCCTGAAACAGCCACAGCTTCATGTTCCGCAGCTCTTCCTCGCTCTTTGCCCTCTCCACTTCATTCCAGTTAATCTTGTTTTCCATATCCCTGCTTATCATTCACCATATTTCCATGCGCTTTGACACACATCACAATCCTCAAAGCCGGAAGCAAAGCCTTACAGATCGCAGCACAGGCAGCAATATCCCAATAAAAGCAAAATGGCGATCAGAAATAATCCCATCAGCCTGCTCGTCATAAACAGCATAATCAGCATCCCCAATGCCACGAAGAAAGCGGCCAGTCCGATCAGCTTAAATATTTTCATATCTGTCCCGTCACTTATACAGTCCTTATGCTACTATATGCAGCATCATCCTGATTGGGAACCATACGGGTCATTATTCTTCCGTTTTCTTTTCGGGAAAAGCAATATTTACGGCATCTGCATCGTCAATTTCCGTTTCCCTTTTACCGGTGAACTTATCCACCAGATCCGGCAGCATATCCAGCAGCTTGGTCACGGTATTCTGATCCTTTACATTAATCAGTCTGATAGCGCCGTCTTTGATCACCAGTACTGCACTGGGAGACATTTTACCGCCCAGGCCCCCGCCGGCCTTGGCAGAATGCTTATCGGTACGATTACCGGCACCTGCGCCAAAGCCAAAACTGACATCCACCAGGGGAAGGATCGTAACGTCGCCGATCTGTGTGGGCTGTCCCACCACTGTCTTTGCCGATAATACGGTGTCCATCCCCTGCAGGAGGGAATCTACTACCCCCTGAAATTCGTGTTTATCCGCCATATTTCCCAATCCTCCTATTTATCGCTTTGCAAGCTCCGTAATTGACTGAGCAGTTTTTGCAGTCTCTTATCCAGCACCACTCTGGCCACCTGATACAGAAGCATCGCTGTCACAATACGTCCCCGCAGGGATACTTCCCCTTCCAGGATCCGCTGTTCAAAGTCGGGTGTAATATTTACCCGGCATTTCTTTCCCAGAAAAGGCTTAAGCGTCCAGTAGGCTCCATAAAAATATCCCGTGCTATCCGGCTCCCCCAGGCCCACTACGCCTTCCGCCCGCAGCATGCGGGGGCGGATGCTCCGTAGGAGCTTACCCAAACGGATCCGCACATCCTTTACCAACTCCTGGTTCTCCTGATCCTGTACAATGGACAGAAAATGCCGCAATAGCTTCTGCTCTTTTTTCTCCGCCGCCGGGGCCTGCGGGGATATGTTCTTGCTTTTTTCTGCCTGCTCCTGAACCGCAGACCCTATTATTTCCGGATTTTCTGCGCCATTCTCTATGGTCTCTCCGGCTTTCTCTGCGGACTCTTCTATTACTTTCTCCGGACATTTGGCTGTTTCCTCTTCCGGCTCCTGTGAATCCCCCGGCTCTGTTTTTCGCTTGCCGCCGCTGTCAAACACCGTCAGCCACAGTACCTTGATCCGCAGAGCTTTACTCCGGGGATAAGCAAACTCCCCCCGCACCAGTCCAAGCAACCACCGAAAACCAAACCACGCTTCGTATTCCCCCCCATGGGCTTTACCGCCGCCCCAGTATACCACAGGCATAAACAAAACCAGAAGCAATACCAGAAGCAAAAGTCCCAACAGGCACAGCAGGACGATTCCCGATATACTAAGTATTTTTAAAACAACACTCCACATCTGCGCTCTCCATGTCTGCCAGCAGATATTCCTTCAGCTGTGCATCTCCCCTGGCAGCCCAGGCCTCTTTTACAATCTGCTCCACGATCCCCACCGCTTCCCCATATTCCTCTGCGATGCCGACAACATAGGGCAGATGCTGTTCATAATATTTCTGCTGCAGATATTTTGATGCATAGATATCCAGCTGGTCTGAAGCATTACCCGCCAGAGCCAGCAGATATACACCGGCCTTTTCCGGCCTTACGGACAGATCCATTTTTAGTTTTTCCAATTTCTCCCTGTTTATGCCCTCACTTAGGTAGAGCCGGGGATAATATTCCAGCTGCAGCATGCGATCCTCCTTGGATTGTCCGAAAGTCCCTCCCTGCACCGGGATTCTGTCACTGCCTGTCCCGGCGGGGCATGCTCAAATCTCTTAAGATGCCAGGATTGTGGGAGTGCGCAGCACGGAGCAATCCGCAGGCATCATAGCTAGGGGCTTTTGCCCCTGGCATCCTTTTAGTAGTATAACACAAATATCTGCAAATGGAAATGAAATAATTTCAAAGGGTAGAAAATAACCGGGGAAAAACTCCCCGGATCTTAAAAATATTTTTTGCATCCCCACAGATTATTCTTTTTCAGTTCCAGATATTCATTGTATGCCTTTTCCAAGATCTGCTTTTCGTTGGCAAATTTCAGTAAATGGTATGCTTCATGGTATTTGTAAAATCCTGAGTCTACAAAAAATTCCTCTCTTTGTGGTTTGCTGTAATAACTGTCCGCCATCATCAGGTACCAGTGGACATCCTTGGATACCACATCCTCCGGAACCGTAAAGGTATATTCACTTTTCCCGATATACTTTATAATGGACGCTTCTGCCCCGGTTTCTTCCAGCACCTCCCGCAGGGCGGTCTCCTTATATTCCTCCCCCTCTTCCACAGTGCCCTTGGGAAGAACCCAGCCTTCGTATTTATTCCTGTAGTTTTTATACAAGAGTAAAATCTTGCCTCGGAAAATTACCACACCACCACAGCTCGTTGCTTCTATCATTGCAATCTCCTCCGAACGGTGTGTCATGTTGACTAATGTAAGTATAGACGAATTTCCCGTGAATAGCAACCCAAAAATGAAAAAGTTATTCCCCGGAGAACCAGGCGTCAAAAATGCGCTTTGCCACAGGCGCCGCATAATCACCGCCGGATCCTGCTCCTTCCAGGATAACGGTCACACAAATCTGCGGATCCTCTGCCGGTGCAAAGCCTGTAAACCAGGCATGGGAATCGCCCTTTTGGTTATTATACTCCGCAGAACCGGTCTTGCCTGCCGCCGTATAATCCTGTCCGGACAGAACACTGGCGGTACCGGATTCCACCACCTGGGTCATCAACCGGCGGAGAATCTGTGCCTCCTGCACAGTCATCAGCTGTCCATAGCTTTGTTCCCGGTATTTCCTTACCAGCCTTCCGTCCTGGGTTTGTACGGAATCAATGACATAAGGAATCATCAGCTCTCCATCATTGGCGATGGCGCTGCACAGCAGATGCAGATGCATCGGCGTCATCTGAGTCTTGCCCTGGCCGATTGCCGTCTGCATCATTTCACCGCCTGTCATCTCTGCAGACAGCTGCACGCTGCTCTTTACATAATTGAAGGAAAGAGGCAGTTCCTGGTCAAAGAGCAGCTGATTTAAGGTCTCCCGGAAAGCGTCCCAATCCAGCCCCATACCCATATTGGCAAAGGATGAATTGCAGGATTTGGCAAAAGAGGCGGTAAAGTCTACCTTACCATGACGGATGCCATGATAACAGCTGATGGAGGCACCGTCATGCTGATAAGCTCCGCTACAGTTGTACGCATAGCTGTCATAGTCTTCGGGATGCTCCCGGATATATTCCAACGCCGTTACGATCTTAAAGGTTGAGCCCGGGGGATAAAGCCCCTGGGTGGCGCGGTTTAACAGGACGGCGCTGGCGGAATCCTCCACCATTTCATTCCAATTCTGGGAAAGCTCATTGGGATCAAAATCCGGGCCTGAAACCATAGCCAGGATCCGGCCGGTATCACATTCCGACACAATAATGGCTCCTTTATAAATCCCCAGAGACTTTCTGGCGATCTGCTGAAGCTCCACATTCAGCGTAGTATATACATGATCTCCCGGATTTTTGATGCCCGCCGCATCATTGGCCGCTTTTTCGGTCAGCGAAATATTAGAATTGATCAGGTAATAATTGGCCTGAGCTTCCACTCCTGATCTTCCCTTGGTAGAATACCCCACCACATGGGCAAACAGATTGCCGAAGGGATATTCCCGGGTCTCATTCCCTTCCTCATCCAACAATGTCCTGGCCAGCACCTGCCCGTCTGCGCTGTAAATGCTACCCCGATAGTTGCGGGACAGAAGAATCTCCTGACGGGAATTGTAGCTGTTGTTCATCAGGCTTTCCCTGCTGGTCGCCGTGAAATATGTCAGATATCCCATCATGCTCACAAACAGCAGTACAAAGAACCAGGTAAGCCCCCGAATCTGCCGGTCTGTCCTGCAATGCTCCTTAGGCGCAGGACATTTTTCCTTCTGATACTCCAGCATCTGAATCCCCAACACCAGGAAAAACATAGCCATGGTTGTCAGTACCGAACTGCCCCCATAGCTGATAAAAGGCAGCGTCACGCCGGTGAGAGGGATAAACTTGATCCCCCCTCCCACCGTCAGAAAAATCTGGAAAATATACAAGGTGCCCAGTCCAACGGCCAGCAGCTTATAAAACCGGTTTCTATGCCCGGCAGCAGCCTCCATCATCATAATAAAACAGCTGAGGATCACCAGGATCGTGCATATGCCGGCAAGCACACCCATCTCTTCACAAAGAGCGGAGAACATAAAATCCGCTTCCACATAGGGAATGTCGCCGGGACTTCCCTGCCCCAGCCCCATGCCAAACCAGCTGCCGCTGGCGATGGCAAACAGGGACTGGGTAATCTGATAGCCCTGGTTGTCAATATATGCCCAGGGATCCTGCCAAGCCAGTACCCGCACCCTTACATGGCTAAATAGAAAATAGGACGCCACCGAAGCCGCCGCTCCCCCTGCAATCCCTACCAGCAAATACCGGTAACTGCCGGTGGCGATAAACACCATGACCACAAATGTCACAAAAAAGATCAGCGCACTGCCCAGATCCCTGCTGGCCGCCAGCACGATTACATGAATCCCGGCCAGCAGGGCAGTTAGGCAGATCCGCTTCAGATCCGTCTTTTCCCATATCGCTGCAGCCAGAAAAAACACAAATAATAATTTCACAAATTCTGAGGGTTGAAAGGTAACGCCATAAATGGAAAAGGACAGCTTGGAGCCATGGGTCACCTCTCCTAAGATCAGCACAATACTGATCATCAGTATTCCCACCGAACTGTACAGCCATGTCAGTCGTTCCAGAAACCGAAGCTTTTTCAGCAGCAGAGGAATCAACAGACATAGGACGTAGGATAAGGCGGCAATCAGAAACTGCTTGACGCTGGAGGATATACGGTATGAGGTCTGGGAAAGCCCGTCAGAGACTTTTGTGATCCCTACGCCGGAAAGCCTGGAAATCATCGTAAAGCCCAGTCCCAGAAGCAAACAGATATTGTTCAGCAGCAGCCGGTTGGCATGCTCATACAAAATCGTGGTCAATCTCAGGATCAGGAAAAAGAAGAGCTCCATGAATCCCCAAAACAACAGATAACTGCCGTCCCCTGCCACGATTGCCAGATTCAGAAAACAGAGAAACTGCAGCAGCACCATCCATATCCTCTGCCGTATATAACACCCCTTCCGGTCTTCCTCCTTCCGGTAATGAAATACAAAAAAACATTCAAAGGTATAGATGGCCATGCATAAGGAAATCATGTATTTTGAAATGGTTGTTATATATTCCTGCATGCCGCTCCTTTATAAAACGCCTCTTTTTTCGTGTCCCCCAGTATAGTCTTCATAAGGCGGCCTGTCCTGCTTCCCACAGGCCCGGCTCATAAAAAAGTCCACTATCCTTCTCAGTTCCTGTCCGCTCTCCGTGGTAAAGGCCAGGCGTTTAGCCACTGTGCCGTAATGCTTCCATTCTTGATGAAGAGAAAGAGGAACGCTGTTATAGATCACATTCATACATACATCACAACAGATTTCCACAGGAAACCTTTTCCGATACCGGTCTGTCAATATGCCTGTCCTGCGGTCTGTCCGTCCTTGCAGGCATTTCCCTGCAGTCTTGGCAATACAGTTTGCCGTCACCATCATGGGGATGCGCCCATAAACCAGCTTTTCCAAGCCGCAGGAGCCTGTCCGCTCCAGCAGCTGCTGACATTCCCTTCCGTTTAACTCCAGCGGGAAGGTTAGGCCGCAGCCCTTATTCTGCCAGAAGGAAGCCGCATGACTGTTCCAGACATATACTGTATGATCCAGCTGGATATGCTGTAAAAGCAGATTAACGCTGCGGCCTTCCTGATTTGTATCCTTCTGTGCGGATATGGTTTCAGCCTGTTTCTGCAGCCAGCCATATTCCTCCAGATTGCGAACCAGAAAGCCCCCAATCCTCCCCTGCACGTACAGCTCCAGCGCCTGCTGCATCAGCTGCTGATCCTTGCTGCGCAAAATATAGGGAAGCGCCATCCATACCTCAACGCCTGCTTCCTGCAGCTGCAGCATTGCCTGGCGGAGTTTACCGTCATGAGCTTGCTTTTCTCCCGCATCATCTGCTGCCGGAAATGCCTCTGTGAGCAGATGGCTCTCTGCATAAAGGCGTTCCACCGGCAGCTCCGGCTTGTCACCGGCCGGATTTCCGCCCAGATATTCTGCCAGCGATAAGAGCTGTTCCCCGTTAGAGACCTGAAGCCGCAGACGGCAGATACAGCCGCCCTCTTTTACTCCAGCTTTTTCTTTTGTCTGTACCGGAGAATTCTCCTTCCTCCGGCTCACAACCAACCCCTTTTCTTCTATGATTCGATCCTCCAACTGCCGAACCGCTTCCCGTCTTAGTTCATTGATCTCCTTTAAGGAATAAAAGCCCCTCTCATCCGTTTCAAGCTCCAGACGTTCTAAGGCAAAGCAGCTCTCTCCCAGCTTTTGCAGCTGCTTGCGGAGCTCTTCCCTTGCAACGGGCCTGCTTTGCGCTTTTTCCACCACTTTTCCGGTAATCGTTACCTGACAGGTTCCGTATCCCATCTGGAGCCGTGCGTTTTGTCCACAGACAAAGACTGCTTTCATCCATACCGATAGCCGCTTTTTTTCCTCTATATATTTTTGCCGGATCTGCTCCAGATATGCTTCGTTGCTGCCGTTGTAGGAAGGGCTGTCCAGTGTCACCATCTCCCGGCCGTTCTGACGGAAATAATAACCATCCTGTATCCGGCTGCGGATATAGAGCCGGGAAAGCTTCTCCAGATCCTGTTTTTCCACACAAAAAGGCTCCTGGGGATGTGCCAGATAATGATTCATGTATTTGCGGTAAATCGCTGTTACTCCCGCTGCATATTCCGGCTTCTTCATGCGTCCCTCGATCTTAAAGGAATCTATGCCGCCTTCCATCAAGCGGGGAAGATGCTCTATGGTGCACATATCCTTCAGGCTCAGGGGATAGTACTCCTTTTTATGCACCGATGCCCCCGGAGAATCCGTTTCATAGGCCAGTCTGCAGGGTTGGGCGCACCGCCCCCGATTGCCGCTGCGTCCTCCCAGAATACTGCTGAACAGACAGGCGCCGGAATAGCAGTAACACATGGCGCCATGGATAAAGGTCTCTATTTCCAGTCCGCTCTCCTGCTGCAGCTGCCGGATCTCCGCAAGGCTCAGTTCCCTGGCAGGTACTACCCGGGTTACCCCCAATTCTTTTAAAAGAACCGCTCCCGCCGGGCCTGTAACCGTCATCTGGGTGCTGGCGTGAAGCGCCAGTTCCGGAAAATGCTGCCGGATCACCTGCAGCGCTCCCAGATCCTGTACAATCACCCCATCCAGCCCCGCTTCATACAAGGGAGTAAGCTCTTCCACCAGTTCTGTGAGTTCCTGCTCCTTCATCAACGTATTTACCGTCAGATAACTCCGGCATCCATGAATATGCCCATAGCGGATACAGGCTGTCAATTCCTCCCTGGAAAAATTATCCGCATAGGCTCTGGCTCCAAACTTTTCTCCTCCCAGATAGATTGCATCCGCTCCTGCATGTACTGCGCCGAAAAAGGCGTCCCTGTTCCCTGCCGGAGCCAGTAATTCCACTTTTTTTCCTAGCTTTTCCATGTTAATCCCCATGCATACAGCAAGCTTTGCTTGCGGTACTGCCTTCCCTGTGTCCTTACAGGGAGCAGAAAAGCTGCCTTATACTGGCAGCTTTTTACTTTTCTTTTCTTTCAGTTCCGTCTCCAGCATCACGATCTGTTTGGCGCTTTCGCTGAGCTGTGTCTCTAGCTCCTTGGAATTCTTCTCCATATTTTCCAGCCTGATCTGGGAAGAGATAAGCTCATGCTTCAAATCATACAGTTCCGTTTCCTTGCGCTGCAGTTCCTCTTCCAGAAGCGAAATATGTTTCTTTGCTTTAAAATAGTCATCCGCAATATTCAGCTGCAGAAGCACACCCTGTGTATCCAGAGGCTGCCTGCGAAAGCTGTCAACCTTACTGTATTCGTTTACCTTGTTATTGATATAAGAGGCCACCTTCTGCAGGTATTCTTCACTTTCATAGCCGCTTAAGGTAAACACTTTTCCGCCGATGATTACTTCTGTATCTGTTTTGGAAGACATATTTTCCATCCTTTCCTGTATCACCTGATATACCTACTATATATGCACCCATTTTACATTTTAAATACCATATCTATTATCTGCATTATATATCAGATCCGGCGGACAGACAAGTCTATTCCCGTAATTTTTATAAAATTATGTAACAGTTCAGCCATAAAAGGATAAGCAGCTGTGCATGGATGCTTAAAGCAACGGCTCCAGGCCCAGATGCCTGTAGGCATATTCCGTCACCATGCGTCCCCTGGGCGTACGGTTAATCAGACCGTTTTGGATCAGATAGGGCTCCACCACATCCTCAATGGTACCGGTATCCTCACCGATGGCAGCCGCCAGGGTATCCAGTCCCACCGGGCCGCCCTGGAATTTTTCAATCATGGTATTGAGCATATTGCGGTCAACATGATCCAGCCCAAGCTTATCCACATCCATCAGATCCAGGGCTTCCCGGGCCACCTCCTGGGTAATCCTCCCGTCATATCTGACCTGGGCAAAATCCCGGACGCGCTTTAGGATCCGGTTAGCCAGCCTGGGCGTGCCCCGGCTGCGCCTGGCAAGCTCCACCGCCCCCCTCTCATCAAGCTCCACACCCAGTACCCGGGCAGAATGCTGGACGATCAGCTTCAGCTCCTCAACAGAATAAAACTCCAGGTGATGGATCATGCCAAAACGATCCCGCAGGGGCGCTGTCAGAAGTCCCACCCGGGTAGTAGCTCCCACCAGCGTAAACCTGGGCAGATCCAGACGTACAGAACGGGCGGTAGGCCCTTTGCCGATCATCACATCAATGCAGTAATCCTCCATGGCCGGATACAGCACCTCCTCTACCTGGCGGTTCAGACGGTGGATCTCATCCACAAACAGCAGATCCCCCTCCTCCAGGTTATTCAGGATAGCGGCAATCTCTCCTGGCTTTTCTATGGCCGGGCCGCTGGTTACTTTCAGATGGACTCCCATCTCATTGGCTATGATGGAAGCCAGAGTGGTCTTTCCCAGCCCCGGAGGGCCATAGAACAGCACATGATCCAAGGCATCTCCCCGCTGCTTTGCTGCCTCAATGTAGATTTTCAGGGTCTGCTTTACCTTGGACTGACCGATATAATCCTCCAGCACTTTGGGCCGAAGGGAACCCTCTATCTTTGCATCCTCCTCGGTCAGGCTGGTCTCTATCATACGCTTTGCCATACATACTGCTCCTTAAAACATCTTCTTCAGTGCCTGCTTCAACAGGGCACCGGATTCCATGGTATCTGCTCCCTCTACCCGACTGACAGCTTTCATGGCCTGAGTCTGACCATAGCCTAATGCGACCAGAGCTTCTACCGCTTCCCGCTTGCCCGGGTGATCCATGACGGCGCCTGCGCCCTGATTCTCTCCAAGAGCCCCGGCCTCCCGGAAAACATCCGCATCCCCATAGTCAAGCTTATCCTTGAGTTCCAATACCAGTCTCTCGGCAGTCCGTTTCCCGATCCCCGGAGCCTGGGAAATGGCTTTTACGTCCTGAGCCAGGATCGCAAAGCGCAGCTGATCTCCGTCCATAACGGAAAGCAGTCCCAATGCCCCCTTAGGCCCGATACCGCTGACAGTAATGCACTGCCGGAACATCTCTAGATCTCCTTTGGTCAGAAATCCATAGAGCCAGAATGCATCCTCCCGGACGCTGGTATAGGTATACAGCTTTGCCTCTTCACCAATCCCCGGCATCTTCGCTGCAGTCTGGGCCGAAATATGGATATTGATCCCCACATCATGCACATCAATTACACAACAGTCCTGAGCAATATCCGCAACGATTCCCTTAACATAAGCAAACATATCCCACCTCCGGCCCGATTTTCTTTATTTTAACATGTTCGAACATATGTTTCAAGCGTTTTTTACCTTTTAGATAACATTCGCCGGTATAGGATAAGAAAACAGAGTAAATGCACCGCAAAGGTCAGGAGCCAGCTGATGGGATAGGATATGTACAGCGCTTCCAAGCTATGGTATGCCTGAAATACCGTCATGATCCAAACTACCCTAAACAGGCAGGCGCCGGTCAGCGAGACCAGCATGGGCATGATGCTGTAACCCATACCCCGCAGGGATCCCACCATCACGTCCATCATCCCGCACAGGGCATAGGTGGTACAGATATAGAAAAGACGCAGCCGGCCATAGGCAATCACCTCGGCATCCGGGGAGTAGAGCTTCAGCAGGGTGCCGCCTGCCAGATAGACTCCGTTGCCCAGGATCAAACCCACAGCAATGACACAGCCCTGACAGATCAGCAGGATCTTTCCCATCCGTTTATACTGCCTGGCCCCGTAATTCTGTCCTGTAAAGCTGATACAGGTCTGGTGCAGGGAATTCATAGCCGTATAGACAAAGCCCTCCAGGTTCTGCGCCGCCGTATTGCCGGCCATAGCAATGGAACCAAAGGAATTCACCGAGGACTGGATCAGTACGTTGGAAACGGAAAAAAGCGCTCCCTGCAGCCCCGCCGGCAGGCCGATCTGAATCATTTTCAGCATTTTATCTTTGACAATCCGCAGTTTTTTTAAGCTGACCCGATAGCCGCCTTCGGTCCGCATCAGACATACCAGCACTAAAATGGCGGAAATGGTCTGAGAGATAATCGTGGCCAGCGCCACCCCTGCCACGCTCATATCAAAAGAGATGACAAATACCAGATTCAGAACCACATTGATCACTCCTGCCACCGAAAGGTAATACAGAGGTCTGCGGGTATCTCCCACCGCCCGCAGGACTGCACTGCCGAAGTTATAGAGCATCATCGCAGGCATTCCCACAAAATAAATGCGGATATAGAGTACCGCCTGATCAATGACATTTTCAGGGGTATCCATCAGCAGCAAAAGGGGACGTGAAAGCAAAAGCCCCACAAAGATCAGCAATACGCCGCTGACCAAAGAGGTCAATATGGCTGTATGTACCATCTCCTCCAGTTCCCTCTTCTGTCCTGCTCCATAAAACCGCGCCACCATCACATTGGCTCCCACGGACAGGCCGATAAAGACATTTACAAGGAGATTGATCAGGGAGCTGGTGGAACCCACCGCAGCCAAAGCATCATTGCCCGCAAAGCGTCCCACCACCACCACGTCCGCCGCATTAAATAGAAGCTGCAGGATACCCGAAAGCATCAGCGGCAGGGAATACAGCAGGATCTTCGGCAGCAAAGCGCCGCTGCACATATCCATCTCATATTTATTCTGATGTTGTACATTCTGTTTCATAAATCAATAGGTTACTTACCTCAGGAATTTTCCTGGTTTTTTCCTTTCAAATTTTTCAACATCCCTCATTATACTATTCTTTTTCCAAAAAACAAGAGGAGAAATACTCACAGACGCAAAAACAGACACTTTTTGTGCCTGTTTTTATCAAATGCCTGCCGCTTATTGATTCTGTAATCCTTATAAGATGATGCATATGGGGATCAGGCCTTTCATTTATTGTTGATGTAATTGATCAGCCCTTCTGCGGCAATGATCTTCTGCATGAACTCGGGGAACGCCTGGCCCTTGAACTCAGTTCCCTTGGTACGGTTGTAGATCATACCGCTGTCAAAATCCACTTCCACCTGATCCCCGGCCTCAATGCCCTTGCTGGCCTCGGGACATTCAATGATCGGCAGTCCGATATTGATGGCGTTGCGGTAAAAGATCCGGGCAAAGGTTTCTGCAATGACACAGCTGATCCCCGCCGCCTTGATAGCGATGGGTGCATGCTCACGGGACGAGCCGCAGCCGAAGTTTTTATCCGCCACGATGATATCGCCTTTCTGTACTTTCTTGATAAAATCCTGATCAATATCCTCCATACAGTGGGCAGCCAATTCTGCCGGATCAGAAGAGTTCAGATATCTGGCAGGAATGATGACATCAGTATCCACATTATCTCCATAACGGAAAACGGTTCCATTTGCTTTCATATAGATATGCCTCCCTATTCTCTTTTAGACTCATAACGGTATTACAGCTGCTCCGGGCTGGAAATCTTGCCCGTCACTGCACTGGCTGCAGCCACAGCCGGGCTTGCCAGATAGATTTCGCTGGTGATATGGCCCATACGGCCTACAAAGTTGCGGTTGGTGGTGGATACACAGCGCTCTCCCTCTGCCAGGATGCCCATATAACC
>CALWLO010000049.1 GCA_944381545.1 uncultured Acetatifactor sp.
ATTCATGGCGATTATATTGCCATGTTTACGGATGAAGCAAACTACGAATTTGTACCTTCCCTAATCAACCCTGCATTTAAGTTTGGCGATACCGTCAGAATCACGGTTACCCTGGAGAGTGATGGTGAATTCACTGGCTGTATGGGAACATGTGTGGGCGGCAATTATGAATGGACGCAAACGGAGTATGAGGCTGAGACAGGGATTTCCACCTGGACGTTGGATATCGCACCTGTTATTGATTCCGTACAGCTGGGGATCTGGTACATAGGCGGTACTGCCGTAGGCATTGTAGATATTGATGTGGAAATCTTGAAATGGGGCTACCAGCACAAGGAGGTAAAGGGACTTCTCTATACCTCTGCCAGCAAGGGCGATACCTATCATTTCATGCCGTCTGATTACTGCGATTTTGAGGACGGGGATATTATCACGATTCTGGTGGAGTTGGATTCCAGTGATGTATATAACGGCTGCGTGGGTGTTGATGACGTAGACGGTGTATACAGAAGTTCGACGTTTACCAGTAACGGCGGTACTGTTTACTGTGAACTTGTGGTAAAGGCCAGCGCCGATAAGGAAGCGAAGATTGAGTTCTGGTGGATGAATACCAAGGTAGCTGTAAATGCCATTACGGTAACCAAGGGCGGTACGATAGTGGATACCAATGATGATGATATCTACCATGTGGGAGAGATGACCAAGTTCCGTACGGCATCCGATTATTGCGATTATAAACAGGGAGATACCGTTACGGTAACGGTTACTTTGTCTGGAGACGGATATTTCAACGGTGCTCTGGGGATGTCAGGACTTGAGTGGATCCAGAAGGATTTTGAGTCCGCCGACGGCAGTCCTGTGACTTGCTCGATTACGGTACCGGGGGCGGTATATGAGGAGCGAAATATTCAGATCGGTGTATGGTGGTTTGAAGGAAGCTATGTGAAGATTGACAGCCTTACGGTAACGTTGGATCAGACGGAGCCTGATGACAAGGAGGAAGACGACGGTCAGCAGGAGCAGGAAGCGATGGACACGTCCGGCTGGAAGCCTCGGAAGTGAAGTCCATAAAGCTGGGTGCATGGAACGGCGGAAGGATTATTTCCCTGACCATAGCCGAAGGGAAAGGCGAGCTTCAGGAGCCTGTGGATGATGCAATCCATACCTTTACCTATGAGGAGTGGAGTGAGAAGCAGGGAACGGATGATACGGCGATAGCCTGGAGCTTTAAGCCCGGTGATTACGGTGAGTATGAGGAAGGGGATGCCATCACCATCACGGTGAAGATGGAATCCGACGGAAGCTATTATAACGGAAGTCTGGGCGTAGGCGATGCCGACGATAACTGGGTTAGCAGTGAACAGCTGGAAAGCACTGACAGTGCGTGGACGCTGGAGGTACCCAAGGCCAGTGCAGAAAATGAAGCGCAGGTGCAGGTCTGGTGGATGAATGATGATGCTACCTATGTGAAAGTGACGGATATCCAGGTGAAGAAGGCGGAGAGCGAGCCTCAAGAGCCCGAGGATGATGTGGCACATACTGGTTCCGTAACAGGCACGGCATTGGCCGCAACGGATTGGGACGGTATTGAGATATCCTTATCTGACCTGATTGGAGATGTAAGACCTTCAACAATCACGGCAATTGAGTTTACAAGTGATAAACCATTTGTGGTAGGTTATAACGGTTCTGAAGGATGGCAGCAACAAGCAGATGGTACCAGTTATTCCATTTCTGATATTGTTTTATCAGATAACTATTTTCTAAAGGTTGTACTGACTGCAGGGGATGATTTGGAGCATACCATCAGCTGGAAGGTTCATGCACAGGACAACGGAGAACCTCTGATTGCTACTCTGAATTGGCACGGTACCAACGTAAAAGAGACTTTCCGTTTGGAAGATTATCTTGCTGGTCTTACAGTGGGTGATCAGGTAGGAATTGAAGTCAAGTTTGAAAGTACTGCAGCAAGCTGGGGCGGCAGCCTGGGATGTAATGATTCCGGCGGCTGGAAAGATGTAGAGTTTAATAATAGCTCACCGACAGCAAAGCTATCGTTTACGGTGATGTATGATAATCCAACACCTCAGATACAACTGTATTGGGCGGACGAGAATGCCGTAGTAAACGCATATCTGGTATCCGCAACCAAGTCAGAGCCTGTGACCGGTATAGCCAAAGCCAATATGCTGGCAGCAGGCGGTATGAACGAGAGAAATACCATCCCTTCATCCGTCTCCGGCAATGTTTCCGACGGCGCAGCGACTGTCTCCGGCGGTGATGCGGCAGATGTCGAAAACGGGGAAGACGGCGTAACCACCGTCTCCGGCAATGATGCCGAATAAGAGAAAGACATTTCTGCCTGGGATATGACAGGAGAAGCAATAGCAAGACGATAAAGGCGGCCCTATCAGCACTGTGCTGATAGGGCCGCTTTATATAAACCCTTGCAAAAACAAGGGTTTTCCGTGCGGAGCCGGAGGGATTCGAACCCTCGTGCCCGTAAGGGCTAACGCATTTCGAGTGCGCCCCGTTATGACCGCTTCGATACGGCTCCTGATAGGTACTTACTTATTTTATAGTATATGGGGCGGTTTGGCAAGTGATATTTTTTCGGAAAGGGTTGTCCGCAGGAAAGATTTGGGGTATAATTATTTTGTTTGGATTGTGAATAGCAGATATCCAGAATGTACGAGGGATATCTGCGGAGCTTAAAATAGGAGGGACAGGGTATGAAGAGGATCGGGATGTTGACAAGCGGCGGCGACTGCCAGGCGCTGAATGCCGCCATGAGAGGCGTTGTAAAGACGCTGGCAAATTCGGAAGAGAAGATAGAGATCTATGGATTCCTTGACGGCTATAAAGGACTGATCTACAGCAAGTTCCAGATGCTGACCGGTAAGGATTTTTCCGGTATCCTGACAAAGGGCGGAACGATTCTCGGCACTTCCCGTACTCCTTTTAAAACGATTCATGAGCCGGACGAAAACGGCGTGGACAAGGTGGAAGCCATGAAGCAGAATTATCATAAGCTGCAGCTGGACTGCCTGGTGATCTTAGGTGGCAATGGAACGCATAAGACGGCTAATCTGCTGAGAGAAGAGGGACTGAATGTGGTGACTCTGCCCAAGACCATTGATAATGACCTGTGGGGCACAGATATGACCTTTGGCTTCCAGAGCGCTGTGAACATTGCTACAGATGCCATTGACTGCATCCATACCACAGCAGCTTCCCACGGCCGGGTATTCATTGTGGAGGTAATGGGCCATAAGGTGGGATGGCTGACTTTAAATGCGGGTATGGCCGGCGGTGCGGACATCATTTTACTGCCTGAGATCCCCTATGATATTGATAAAGTGATTGAGAAGATTGAAGAGAGAGATAAGAACGGCAGCCGTTTTACCATCATTGCCGTGGCGGAAGGCGCCATCTCCAAGGGGGATGCAAAGCTTTCCAAGAAAGAGTATAAGAAAAAGATGGAGAATTATCCTTACCCCTCTGTGTCCTATGAGGTAGCAGCGAAGATCCAGGAGAAGACGGGACGGGAAGTGCGGGTGACGGTGCCCGGGCATATGCAGAGAGGAGGCAGTCCCTGTCCTTATGACAGAGTATTTGCCAGCCGTCTGGGAGCGGAGGCAGGAAAGCTGATCCTGGAGGGACAGTATGGCTTTATGGTGGGTTATAAGAACCGGGAAATCGTGTGCGTGCCTCTGGAAGAGGTAGCGGGCAAGCTGAAAATGGTTTCCCCGGATGCTGCCATCGTGCAGGAGGCTAAGCTGCTGGGCATTAGCTTTGGAGATTAGTCAGATGTCATATACGGCTTTATATCGGAAATTCCGTCCGGATACCTTTGCGGATGTGAAGGGGCAGGATCATATTGTAACAACCTTAAAAAACCAGATAAGGGCCAACCGCATTGGCCACGCCTATCTGTTTACCGGCACCAGGGGAACGGGTAAGACCACTGTGGCCAAGATTTTTGCCCGAACGGTAAATTGTGAGAATCCCACAGAGGATGGCCCCTGCGGAGAATGTGCGATATGTCGTGCCATTGCAGCCGGGGCCAGCATGAATGTGATTGAGATTGATGCGGCGTCCAATAATGGTGTGGACAATATTCGGGAGATTGTGGAAGAGGTATCCTATTCTCCCGCAGAGGGCAAGTACAAGGTCTATATTATTGATGAGGTGCATATGTTGTCCATAGGTGCCTTCAACGCTTTACTGAAGACCCTGGAGGAGCCGCCCTCCTATGTGATTTTTATTCTGGCTACTACAGAAGTACACAAGCTGCCCATTACCATATTGTCCCGATGTCAGCGATACGATTTCAAGCGGATTTCCATAGATACCATCACCGCCCGGATGCAGCAGCTGACGGAAACGGAGCAGGTAAAGGTAGAAGAGAAGGCGTTGCGTTACATTGCTAAGGTGGCGGATGGCTCCATGCGGGATGCCCTGAGCCTTTTGGATCAGTGTATTGCCTTTCATCTGGGCAATGAACTGACTTACGATAAAGTGTTGGATGTGCTGGGGGCGGTGGATACGGAGGTGTTCAGCCGTTTGCTCCGGTATGTACTGGAACAGGATGTGTTAGGCTGTGTGAAACTGCTGGAGGAGATCGTCATGCAGGGCAGGGAGCTGACCCAGTTTGTGACGGATTTTACTTGGTATCTCCGCAATCTGATGCTGCTGCAGTCCTCTGATAACCTGGAGGATGTGATCGATATGTCCTCGGACAACCTGGCACGTCTGAAGGAAGAAGCGGGCATGGTGGATATGAACAGTATCATCCGCTACATCCGTATTTTTTCAGAACTTTCGGGGCAGATCCGCTATGCCAGCCAGAAGAGGATACTGGTGGAGATCGCCCTGATTAAGCTGTGCAAACCCAGCATGGAGACATCCCAGGAAGCACTGCTGGAGCGAATCCGGGACGTGGAGGACAAGGTGGAAAAAGGGGTGGCGGTGATGCCTGCCGGGTATGTCCCGTCCCAGGATACTGCGGGCGTATCGTCCACTGCAGCACCAAAGCCCAGACCTCAGCTGCCCAAGGCCATTCCCGATGAGGTGAAAGAGGTGGTTAGCCACTGGCCGGCCATTGTGGGCAATGCGGAGAATCCCATGAAGCTGTACCTGAAAGGCGCCAATTTAAGTCTGGGCGGGGATAACCGGCTGATGCTGGTGCTGCAGGACGGAGTGGAATCCGACTATTTTACCCAACATCCCCAGAATAAGGAGCAGCTGGAACAACTGATCGCCGATTACCTGGGGAAAGAGGTAGAGGTGGATATTCAGGCGGTTGGCAGTAAGCGTGAATTTGAAGAGAGTTATGTAGATTTATCCCAGATCATCCATATGGAGATCGAGGAAGAATAAAGCGGAGGAATGAACCCATGGCAAAACGCGGAGGCTATCCCGGCGGCATGATGCCGGGCAATATGAATAATCTGATGAAGCAGGCACAGCGGATGCAGCGTCAGATGGAGGAAGGACAGAAGGAACTGGAGAGCAAAGAATTCACAGCATCTGCCGGAGGCGGTGCAGTGGAGGTAACGGTGTCCGGTAAAAAGGAGATTCTGAAGGTGAAGCTGACTGAAGAGGTAGTGGATCCTGATGATATCGAAATGCTTCAGGATCTGATTGTGGCTGCTGCCAATGAAGCGATGAAACAGGCGGATGAGGCCAATGAAGCGCTGATGGGAAAGATGACCGGGGGATTGGGAGGCTTTCCGTTCTGATGGATCTGTACAGTGGCCATATCAATAAATTAATAGAGGAGCTTGCGGCTCTGCCGGGCATTGGCAGTAAGTCCGCTCAGCGTCTGGCATTTCATCTGATGAATATGCCCGGGGATAAGGTGAACCGGCTGGCGCAGACCATTATTGAGGCAAAGGAAAATGTCAGGTACTGCCGGGAGTGCTTTACGCTGACGGATCGGGAAGTATGTCCGGTATGCGCAAATGCCAAACGCAATCACCATTTGATTATGGTAGTAGAGAATTCCCGGGATCTGGCGGCTTATGAGAAGACCGGAAAATATGAGGGAGTCTATCACGTACTGCATGGGGCAATCTCTCCTATGCTGGGGATCGGCCCCAATGATATTAAGCTGAAGGAGCTGATGTCCCGTCTGGGAGAAGATGTGGAGGAAGTCATTATCGCCACCAATTCCAGCCTGGAGGGAGAGACCACAGCCATGTACATCAGCAAGCTGATCAAGCCCACCGGGATCAAAGTGACAAGAATTGCCAGCGGTGTGCCGGTAGGGGGAGATCTGGAGTATATTGATGAAGTGACTCTGCTGCGGGCACTGGAGGGGCGTGTCGAGATCTGACATGCGTGTCGGCAGTGCGGCGATTTGGTTTTGGATAAGAAAAATACGCATCTGTGGGGATTGCAGCTGCGTAGGTGGAAAATATTGAGGGAGGTCAGGAAAATGTCTATTACAAAGAGAAATTTCGGAACGGATCAGCAGGGCAGGGAAGTAACCCTTTATACCCTGGAGAATGCAAACGGTATGAAAGCGGAGGTTACGGATCTGGGTGCGATCCTGGTAAATCTGTATGTGCCGGATAAAGACGGCAGACTGGAGGATGTGGTGCTGGGCTTTGACAGCGCAGCGGGCTATCTGAAGAACGGCAGCTTCTTTGGCGCAACCATTGGCCCCAGCGCCAATCGGATCGGCGGCGCCAGCTTTACCATTGACGGTACAACCTATCAGGTGGATGTAAATGACGGCCCCAATAATCTGCACAGCCATATGGAAAAAGGGTATCATAAGCAGCTGTGGGACGCACAGGTGGGGGAAAACAGTGTGACCTTTACCATCACCGATACGGATGGCAATATGGGATTCCCGGGCAATAAGGTATTACAGGTGACTTATACACTGGATGAGGAAAACGGCCTGGCCCTGCATTATCATGGCACCAGTGATAAGAAGACGATTTTGAATCCTACAAACCACACTTATTTTAATTTGAACGGGCACAAGTCAGGCAATATTGAAGGTCATGAGCTGCAGCTTTTCGCATCCCACTATACTCCCGTTGTGGAAGGGGCTATACCCACCGGGGAGATTGCAGCGGTGGCGGGAACAGTGATGGATTTTACCAGTCCTAAGACTGTGGGTAAGGAGATTCGGTCAGATTTCCCGCAGCTGCTGCTGACCCAGGGATACGATCATAACTGGGTAGTGGACGGCTGGGATGGTGAGCTCCGCAAGATTGCCGTGCTGACTGCACCTGAGAGCGGCCGCCGCATGGTAACCTATTCGACGCTTCCCGGCGTACAGTTCTATGCCGGAAACTGCATCAGCCCGGAGCCTGGTAAGGATGGCGCATTTTATGATAAGAGAAGCGGACTGTGCCTGGAGACTCAGTATTATCCGGACAGTATCCATCGGCCCCAGTTCCCTTCCTGTGTATTTGGCGAGGGCAGGGAATACGATGCAACAACCATTTATCGTTTTGAATAGGGAAAAATGTCGAAGGGTTTCCTGATCCTCACGACAAGGAATGCTAAAATACCTCACACACCCATGCTATATTTATAGCTGATATTGGCTGTAAAGCATAGGATGTGGGAGGTGTTTTTTTATGGAATTGCCAAAAAATATTACACAGATTGGGGAAGCAGATCGTACCTGTAAGATCTACGTGGAGGATTATGTAGTTTCTTACATGAAGCAGCTGAGCCGCCAGACTGAGGATAAAGGAGCCGCCATTGCTCTGTACGGCAAATGCAGCAAGGAACAGACGCTGTCGTACTTTTTTATCTATGGAGCCTGCCGGATCCTGTCGATTAACCGAGAGGTGCGTCACCTGTCCCAGGCACAGAATCAGGAGGTGGAGCGCCTGCGGCAGCGATATTTCCCTGAATATTCTTTTCTGGGCTATCATATTTTTGATGGTGAAATGGTAGAAGGCATGCATATACAGGAGCAGGATACCTGTCGGTACATAAAAGGATATGCTTGCTTCTATGAAAAAAATGACAGTATGTTAGCGTATATGTTGGACAATCAGTCCCGGGAGCACGAGCCGGAACAGTATGGTCAGGAGAAGTATGACCGGGTCAGGGCCAGGCAGGAGGAACGCCGGAGTCAATATGAACAGAGTAGGCAGCGGCCGCAGAATGAAGTGCTCACAGCGGAAAGGCAGAAAAGACGTACCCTGGCAAAGGAAGCGGGAAAAAAGCAGGGTTCTTCTCTCAGGATGATGAGGATATCGGCGGCAGCGGTTTTTGCGGTGCTTTGCCTGGTGGGGGTGGCGGCGGTTTTCAGGGAAAACGGAGACGCATCCCTGGGGGAACAGGCAAGACAGCTCTGGGCGCAGCTTTCAGAGCCGGAGACGGAAGAAAATAATATGCCTTCGGAAAGCCAAGTTTCAGAGGAAGCTGCCGATATTTATAATTCCGGCACCTTGGTGGCGGAAGACAGTCTGACTGATGCAATTCTGCAGGAGAATCAGCAGATGACGGCGGTGTCCGGGCAAGCAGTGACGGGACAATCGGAGGCAGAAGCAACGGACGGGCAGCCAGAGGAATCACAGAATCAGGAGGAAATGCAGACGCAGGAGCCGGCTCAGAATGCAGAGGGTCAGGAAGCAGGGCAGCAGGATACCGGCAGCCAGGACGGACAGGAACAGACTTCGCAGGATACCGGTGCTTCCGATATTCAGGCCCAGGGGCCGGCAATCTCGGACATTGAGGCGCAGCAGTCGCAGCCGGTGGGCTATGTGATCCAGCCGGGTGATACCCTGATCGGCATCAGCACCAGGCAATATGGCGATGACAGTCATGTACAGGAGATCTGTCAGCTGAATGGGATTTCTAATCCGGATAATATACAGATAGGACAAAAAATTCTACTCCCGTAGGGAAAATCAGGATAGATAAAAGTCTCCATAACTAATAGATGTATTTGATTGCGAGAATGAAATAATCCATTACTAAAAAATACAATTGACAAACGGTGATTCTCATTATATATTATACATTAAAAGAATAATAAACATAGGAGAATAAAGTATATGAAAAAGATTCTTGGATTATGTTTGGCTTTTGTTTTGTTAGTAGGCACTTCAATATCTGTTTACGCAGCCTGTGAGGTACATGTTGTGCCGTCGGATGCTAATTGGGAATTTCAATGTGTTGTTAATGTGAAAGACGGTGGCTCACATCCATATGGAAAAGTTATTGATGAGAATGGAAATGTTTTAGTATGGGGAACCTGCTATGATACCATCTATACCGATCAATACTGTAAAAAATGTGTAAATTGTGGAATGCCCGTAACTACGAAGACGATCCAACGCACGGAACATAATCGTCAGTAAATTCTGCCAGTTCCCTTTCCCTATTAAGGGGAAGGGAATTATATTATTCAGAGAGAACTGCAAGCCTCGCTTGCAATATGCAGGGGGATTATTATGATGCGACTTCACTCTCTTCTCTTTATGATAAGCTTTCTTGTCATTCTTACGGGCTGTGGAATAGGTGATAATCATGGAAACACCGAAGAGCAGGCACCTGTGCTGCAGTATTCTGTGCTTATGCAGAAGGTTCCAGACCCGAATGCGGGACTGGATGATTCTGTATCGGAACCTATTGAACTGGATTATCGGTTATCAGGAGAGGTTCTGTACCGATTGGTATCCGTTATAGAGACAGATAATAGAGCGCATATTTATCTGCAGACCCTAGCTGCTCCCTATGAAACCTGGTCTGCCGAAATCGTGGATTTCACCTCTCTGCCGGGCAGAGAAGGTAAGGCGATGAATGACTGGGGACTAACCGCATTGGGAGAGGTATATGTTGCATTTTATTATATCGGCGAAGGAGACAACCCGGAAAATATGCATTTGGCCATACGGCAGGGAAACAAATGGATAGAAGCGGACGTATTGCCGGAAGGGGAAATCTCCACAGACCCCTACACTGCAGACAATTTAGGACTTTATCGGCAGGAGGGGGGAAAGCAAATCAGACTACTGAACTGGTCGTCCTATAATTTATCCCTATATGATATTCCCATGCTTTCTGTGAAATCTGAAGAACAAATGCTCCTTGCCGCTACGGTTCCCCCTGATTATCAGCGTGTGTTGCTTTTTGTCAGCAGTGAGCAGGCAGAACGAACCCAGGAAAAACAAGAAATTGTATTGGCAGTATATAATTACAGCCAGATGCTGCAAAATGCTGTGGAGAACTTTAATCGGGAAAATGATAGCTATGAGATTAGCGTGAGGGAATTCAGTCAGAGCAGTGGATTGGAAGCCAGGGACCAGCTGCAGTTGGAGTTTGCAACAGGCAATGCACCGGATCTGGTGGAAAGCTTTCTGCTGAATATTGATGGGTATGTCAGCAGAAATTACTTAGAACCTTTGGATGAGTGGTTGCCATATCAGCAGAATATTTTTCCACAGGCGTTGGAAAACGGCCGGGTGGAAGAACATTACTATATTGCTCCCTACGAAATATATTTCTGCACGACGGTTACTACAGGGGATATTGCAGATGGACGCACTCGCTGGACATTGGAAGAGATGATGGAGACTGCAAATAGACGTGGAACAGATGCTTTATTTCAGGGAGCGTCTGCCGCCCAGGTACTGGCATATGTGCTTCGTGATGAAGAGAATACTGCATACATTGATTGGGAAAACCGATGCTGTTATTTTGAGACAGAGGAATTTGTAGAACTGCTGAGATTTGCTAGAGACATGGCGGATTCTTCGGATAGTCCCCGCGATTCTTCAAATCCGGAAAAAGCGTTTGCGGAGAATGATATCTTGATCAGTCCTCCTCTTATGGGTGTTTCCCTAGAAAGCTACTATAATGATCTGAATGTTTTAGGCGAAGATTGTGTTTTGATTGGTTACCCTATGAAAAATGGCAACGGTAGCTATGTGGTGGGCAATGGATTTGCCATTAATCAAGCATCGTCCTGTAAAGAGGGTGCTATTGCTTTTCTGGAGTATTTGCTGGATCCGGTGCAGCAGATGGAGATGGCAGAGAACAGTAATAGTCTTCCGGTGAATACAGATGCACTTAGGGCAGCACTGAACGCACAGGCCAAAGCTCTATCAGAGGAGAAGGAAGGAATGTATGGCGCCAGAGCCTATGAGCCACAGGAGGTTGAACAATTTCTTCAGACAATTCTCCAGAGTAAAGCAATGGAGAGGCGATTGGATGATATTTTTTTTATCTTGGAAGAAGAGATGGATGTCTACTGTCAGGAAGACAGAGATCCCTGGGAAGTGGCCAGAATCCTGCAAAAACGTATCCAGTTGTACTTGGATGAACAAAAATAAATATCGGACAAAAAATTCTACTCCCAATAAGGGAACTATGGTATAATAACCTTATTCAAGGCAGGAAACGGCCGGATGGCCATGAAGTCATGATTGCGGAGCAATTATGATATAATAACCTTATTCAAGGCAGGAGACGGCCGGATGGCCATCCATACGATGGGTTAAATGCCTGGGAATATAGAGAGGAACTCAGCTAATGTGAGGTTGTCATATGGCGGATATCAGAAGCTTTCGACAGGAAAAAGAGAAAAGAGAAAAGGGACAGGCTGATTATCAGCAGAAGCTCCGGCACTATCGTCTGTCCCATATATACAGGATCATGCTGGTGGCAGCGGCTTTAATTGCCCTGATCGCTCTGGTAACAGTGCAATATAAAAATCATATCTATTCCTCCTATGAGGTGGTGAACTCATCGGAGGTAGAGGTGGTGAGCGGAACGGTAAATATGGCGTTGGGAAATCACATTCTGGCCTATAGTAACGATGGGGCCCATTGTACGGATGCAAAGGGAAATGTCCTTTGGAATCAAACCTACCAGATGCAGAATCTGATGGTAACTACTAATGGGGATGTGATTGCCATCGGGGACTACAATGGACGTGAAGTATACATATTAGATGCAGAAAAAAAGCTGGGAGAGATCAGCACCACCATGCCGATCCGCAGCATTGCGGTGGCCCAGACAGGCCGGGTGGCAGTAGCAGTGGCGGATACCAAGATCACCTGGATCTATATTTATGACCCTGATGGAAAGATGTGTTTTGAGGTGAAGACCACAATGAATCAAAGTGGCTATCCAGTGGCCTTTAGCCTGTCGCCTAACGGGGAATTACTGGCTCTGTCCTGTATCTATGTGGATTCAGGCGTAATAAAATCCCGGGTGGCTTTTTATAATTTCGGACTGGTAGGTGAAAATAAGACGGACTACTATGTAAGTGGATATACCTACCCGGATACCGTGATCCCTACCATCAGCTTTATGACGGATGGAACGGCCTATGCTGTGGGGGATGACCGTCTGCTGTTCTTCTCGGGTACACAGATTCCGGAACTGACCAATATGTATTTATATGAGGAGGAGGTTCAGGGGGTTTACAGTGATGAGAACTATGTAGGTCTGTTATTCAGAAGCAATAACGCAGAGGCACAGCATAAGCTGCAGGTCTATCGGGGAAATGGGGAGAAAGTAGATGATTTCCTGTTTGATATGGACTTTGAGCATTTATTTTTCGGACAGGAAAGTTTTGCTGTTTACAGCGAACAGGAATGTCTGATTCATACCTTTAGCGGTGTGGATAAGTACCAGGGAGAATTCTCCAAAGCGGTCAAGGTTATGATCCCCCAGGGCAACAGCTATAAATATCTGATCCTTACCAATGATTCCATTGACACAATACAACTGAGATAGCGGCCGCTCTGTCGGGATGGAACCAGAGGGAAGACTGCGGAACTTCATATAGGAGAGAATACAGATGAATATTATGCTGATTGTTGTAGCTATATGTGCGTTGATTAAAATTAGGGATGGCTATAAAAAGGGAATGGTCAAGGAGATTATTTCCCTGGTGACATTGATTGTAATGGGAATCATGATTGTACTGATCAGCAATGGCCTGCACAGCTACATGGAAAAAGAAATAGTCGGGGTGATTATTGCCGTCGTGCTGCTGGCACTATTAGGAATTGTGCATCATATGTTAAGTGTAGTATTCTTCTCGGCCAAGATGATTTCCAAGCTGCCGGTGATTCATTGGGTGAACAAACTGCTGGGCGCTGTCTTTGGGGTACTTGAAGTAATCTTGATACTGCAGATCGTTTATGCTTTCATTATGTATTTTGGCTTGGGGATGATTGGGCAGCAGATCCTGGAATATACCAGAGAAAGTGTAGTGCTGACAAAGCTTTATCAATATAATGTGATTGCCAAACTGGTAGAAAATCTGATTAGCCGGCTGCCCGTTTTGGGAATAGGAATGATGTAAAAAAGGGGTGCGGGCAGAACGGTTACAATTTTGGAAAAAACGTTTTGGAAAAAACTTTCAAGAAAAATGTTGACAATAGGGAAATGGTGTGGTAATCTATAAAAGCTGTCGCAGTGATGAAAGCTGACAGCAACTACAGATCTTTGACAAATAAACAGCAATGCAACCCTGAAAATTCCAAGAATTTCAGAAGAAACAAAGCAAAACAGTAATGCCAGATAACAAACTGGCAGGACAAACAAATCATAAGTTGAGAGTTTGATCCTGGCTCAGGATGAACGC
>CALWLO010000050.1 GCA_944381545.1 uncultured Acetatifactor sp.
TCCTTTTTGTAAGTTTTGTCCCGGGCAAAAATTTACAGCTTCACCGGGCCGTCGCCGATCTGTACCGCATAGAAATCGGCCGCGTATCCGATCTTCTTTAAGTATGCCTGTCCCACTTTTTCCCGGAAGGCATCAATGGCTTCGTCCTTTACAATGCTCACCGTGCAGCCTCCGAACCCTGCCCCGGTCATCCGGGATCCGATGACCCCGTCCACTTTCCAAGCTTCTTCCACCAGGGTATCCAGTTCCTCGCCGGTAACTTCGTAATCGTCCCGCAAAGAAATGTGGGATTCGTTCATCAGCCGGCCGAAGGCTTCGATATCGTTTTGCTTCAGCGCCTCCACCGCCCGGACGGTCCTCCGGTTTTCATACACCGCATGACGGGCGCGCTTTTGGCACACTTCGTCTTTGATGGCGCCCTTGTACAGTTCGAACTGCTCTTCATTCAAATCGCCCAGGGTTTCGATGCCGATTACCTGCTGCAGCTGGGCCAGCGCCGTCTCGCACTCGCTTCTTCTTTCATTATATTTGGAATCTCCCAGGCCCCGCTTTTTGTTGCTGCAAGCGATGACCAGCTTCGCCCCTTCCAGCCGGATGGGCGCATATTCAAACTCCATGGCCGCCGTATCCAAAAAGATGGCGTTGTCCTTTTTGCCCATGGCAATGGCAAACTGATCCATGATCCCGCAGTTGACGCCGTTAAAGTGATTCTCAGAATACTGGCCGATCAGCGCCAGATCCTGATTACTTACCTCAAATCCGAACAGATCCCGCAGCATATAGCCGGTCAGTACCTCCACGGAGGCAGAGGAGGACAGACCCGAGCCGTTGGGAATATTGCCGTTTAACAGGATATCCATACCTGCAGGCACCTGCATACCCCTTTCCTCAAAAGCCCACATAACCCCCTTGGGATAATTCGTCCAATCCGCCTTGGGATCCGGCTTTAACTCGTCCAGAGACGACTCCAGCACTCCCAGCTGTTCAAAGTTCATAGAATAAAAGCGCAGCTTTCTGTCCCGGCGCTTTCTGACCGCACCGTAGGTGCCGATGGTCAGTGCACAGGGAAATACATGTCCGCCGTTATAGTCCGTATGTTCTCCGATCATATTGACCCGGCCCGGTGCAAAATATACCTGTACGTCTTCTGCATCTCCAAACACTTCCGCAAATTTCTGTAATATGACTTCCTTCATGCTATTCTCCCTTATAAGATGTATTCCTTTGCGTCCAGATCCGCCTGCGCCCGCTCCAAATCCTCCCGGATATGCAGATGCTGAGGGCAGGCCTGCTCACATTTTCCGCATTTTATACAGTTTTTGGCCTGATGCTCGTCTCCCAGATCATGCTCCCAATGCCACTTTACCACATGATAATTTCGGAACATATGATAACGGTTCCAGCAGCCGAAGGTGCCGGGGATATCCACGCCTGCCGGACAAGGCATACAGTAACGGCAGCCGGTACAGCCGTTCTGAATGCGGCTGTTCATCAGCTCCACCACTTCCTTGATGGTCGCCTGCTCGGCCTCAGACAGAGGTTTGAAGCTGCTGAAGGTCTTTAAATTATCCTCCACCTGCTCCATGGTGCTCATACCGCTGAGAATTACCTTGACATTCGGCAAAGTGCCCACCCAGCGCAGAGCAAAGGAAGCGATGCTGGCCTCGGGATCGTGAGCATGCAGCCTGTCGGCAATATCCGGCGCAAAAGCGGCCAGGGATCCCCCCTTGACAGGCTCCATGATCACCAGGGGCACACCTCGCTCCTGTGCCAGAGCATAGCCTTTCATCCCGGCTTGCTCCCGGGTATCGATGTAATTTAACTGTATCTGGCAGAAATCCCAATCCCTATAGGTCAGGATTTTCTCAAAGGCCTCATAGTCATCGTGGAAAGAAAAGCCCAGGTAACGGATTTTTCCTTCTGCCTGCAACTGTTCCAGGCGCTGCAGCACTCCCAGCTTCAGCATCTCCTCCCATCTTTTCTTGCTCATGGCATGCATCAGATAGAAATCAATATACGCCGTCTGCAGCTTCTCCAGCTGCCTGTTAAAGATCCGGTCTACATCCTCCAGTGTCTTAACCTCCCATACCGGCAGCTTCGTAGCCAGATAAAAGCTGTCCCTGGGATGATCCTTCAACACCTCTCCTACAAAAAGCTCGCTTTCCCCATTGTGATAGGGCCACGCAGTATCAATATAATTCACACCTGCCGCCATTGCCCTCTCCAGCATCTCTCTGGCCTGCTCCCTGTCGATCTTTCCATCTTCCCCGACAGGAAACCGCATACAGCCAAAGCCCAGTAAAGAGGTCTCAATTCCCAGTTTCTCCATTTTTCTCTTTTCCATATGGTTCATCCATCCTTTCTTTGGGGCCGTCCCCTATTTCCTTACTTCCGCCCTTATTGCAGACTCTCCTCTGAAGTGAATTACGGCGCCAAGGTGCCGTCCTGTGCAAACTGCACTCCGTAACCCTCGCTGTATGTATTCATCCGCTCAATAATCCGGGCTGCTTCCTCTCCCTCTGCAGGGGTGGGCTGAAAATTATTCCGCTCCTGCACCGAGCTTACAGAGCAGGGGATAATCTGTATCTGCCGATCCTCCTGCTTTTCCCCATTCACAAAGGTGAAGGTCTGCTGAAAGATCATGGTATCCTTATCCGCCGGATTCCTATTAGCTCCAAAACAGAAGTTAGCCAGACTGTAAACGATAAATTTTCCTCGGTATTCTTCCACTCCCTGCAGCACATGGGGATGATGACCAATGACCAAATCCGCTCCCATGTCAATAAATTTGCGTCCCAGATATTGTTGATTCTCTGTAGGGTAATTCTCTTTCTCAATCCCCCAGTGACAGCAGACCAGGATCAGATCCGCCTCTTCCTGCGAAAGCTTCTCAATGCCATCGGCCACCAGCTGCTCGCAGCCCAGCCCCCAGGCCACCTCATTGACGGAGACAATGCCGATCCGTATCCCTTTCTCTGTCTCATAGATCCCCACATTGCGGTCATAGGCATAGATGATCCCCTCCGCCTCCAAAGCGGCTACCGTATCATTACTTCCCTGAGCGCCGTAATCCTGTCTGTGATTATTGGCAAAGCTCACTGCCTCCACGCTTCCCGCCGTCAGCAGCCGGGCATATTCGGGATCTCCCTTGATATTATAGGTTCTGCTCTCGTCCCGCTCCTCACTGTAAGTCAGAACACCCTCTAAATTCACGATGGTCATATCATCACTGTCAAAGATGTCCTTTACATTCTGAAAAAAATAGCCTTCATCCTCGGCCTGATCATAAGCCTGCCTGAAAGAGTAGGCGTATTCCTGATCCTGGTGATTCCCCAAGGAACAATCCCCGGCAGCGGAGATCGTAATGGTCAGAATCTCCTCCGGGTCTGCGCTCTCCTGGCTACTGCCTGTTTTATTGTCTTCTGACGGTTCCCCGGCCTCTGCCGTGGACTCTGCCTCCCCGGAGGGAAGAAAGACTTCCTCCTGCCCACTCTCCGTCTGCTGCTCTCGGATGGGTATAGCGGTCACCGGACGGGCCTGTTCCTCCTCTGCTGCGTCGCCGCAGGCAGCCAGCCCTATCATCAGCAGAATACCTATGCTGAACCGCAAAATACTTTTTCTCACTACTCTCCCTGCATATCGCAAGCTGCGCTTTTGATTCTTCAATCCAATCCCCCCGCAATATTACCTCTTAGCAACATATTTCTCTGATGTTGATTACTTTTTATTTTTAATTCTAGCATAAGATACTCCACCTTTTCAAGATAAGCATCAGAAAGCTGCATATTTTTTGTAACCGTTCAGCCCGGTTATGAGCAAGATTAGCTGCAAAGCAGCGGGGAAGCACCGTAGGTGAGACTATGGAATAACGCTAGCTTATAGCCATTATATAATGTTTTAAAACGCATTGACATTTATAAGCTCTTTTGCTATCATTTAATTACAATCTTAATATTATACGAAGGGGTTTTTATATGAAGTCAAAACTATTGGCTATTTCCATTTCTCTATGTTTTTTATTATGCTACCCTGCAACTTCCTTTGCAGCAGCACAGGAGCACGTTCATACTTTCACGTTCTACGACTGCAGATTAGTATATCAGAAAACAGAACGGAATTGCGTATACGATGCTTCTTGTGAAATTACCACAAAAGGATATGAGTGTACCAATATTTGCTCTGGTTGTGGTGCAAAACAATATTATTCTCAAACTACAACCTCTCATTCTGTTCACCATTAAATCGTTTTACGGAAGAGACAGAATCCGGCTCTTTGTTTTCTGTCTCTTCCATAAATTTATCATTTGAGAGGAAAATTAACATGAAAAGATTACGGTTCATCATCCTGTCTCTGCTCTTTCCTGCAGCAATCCTGCTCTTATCCGCCTGCAACTCTTCCATACAAGCGGAAAAGCCCCCGATGACCATGTCCAATCTTTACCGTACGGAGCTGATTCGTTCGATAGAAGGTTTGACGAAGAGTCACATACATACCCATGGATTTTCCGATACCTGCTACTATTTTTCCATAGAAGAAGAGGATCGGACGCAGATCGTGCGCTATGGCCTCTTTGACCACAGCCTGGATCAGTCCATGCTGTCTCTGGAAAATCAGGAAATCCTGCTGTCTTTTGCCGTAAATTCCTCTGACGAAATGGCTATCGCACTCTGGTGTCCCGATGCGGATGAAAGTGAGCGTTCTGACGATAGTCTCCATTGCAGCCTTAAACTGCGGACATATGGCGCTAATGGGACCTTGTGCCAGACTTACGATCTTCCGGAGGTGAAAAATCTGATCTCCTTTCGGGGGCTGGTATTAGGGGACAACGGCAGCTTGGCCGTCTGTCTTGAGGATCGGCTCCACATATACAAAAATACAGGAGAGCTGCAGCGAACCATTCTGCTGCCAAGGGAAGACGCAGGAGAGCTTCTGATGGATCAAAGCCTTATTTCGGTTTTCACCTTTCATAAGGAAGAGATCACGGCAGAGCAATATGACATCACCAACGGACAACAGATATATTCGCAATCTCTGCCCCTATTCCGCTATCTGTTTAGAGGTGAGGATGGACTATATTACCTGGATGAAAGCTCTCTCGGACAGTATGACTGGGAACATTCATCAACAAAACCCCTATTGGATCTTACCATCGCAGGACTCGATCTCTCCTGTCTTACCGCTATGGCAGAGCTGCAAAAAGGTGTTTTTGTGGCCTCTCAGTGGGATGCAGAAGGAACTGCTCTGGAGCTTATGCAGCTGACGCCCCAAAGTCCAGATGCCACCCCCCTGCCTTCTCCGGATGCAGAGGAAGCTTCCCGGGAGCTGATATTTGCAACTCTGAACAGGGGTACTTTTCAGAACAGTGTGGTTAGATTCAATCGCTCCAACCCTGCATATACTATACAATTCAAATCTTATGATATAGATCAGCTGGATATGCTGAATGCTGCACTGGCAACTGACAGCGAGATCGATCTAGTAGAAATAACCGGAAGGCGCTACTATAATGCTTATGTGTCCAACGAATACCTGTTGGATCTGATGCCCTTTCTGCAAAACAGCGACAAAATCTCGCTGGAGAGCTTCATCGAACCCGTCATCCGGGAATTCGTAAAAGAGGGGCACATCTATGCGATCCCCCGCAGAGTATCCATCGGCACAATCGCCTGTCCTTCGAGCATACTGGAAGGAAAGGAGAGCTGGACCATAGATGAATTTCTGGAAATCATGACTCTTTATCCCAACGCCTTCTCCGGCAACGGCAGGACAGTCACGGAAACAAAAGAAAAGATCCTGCGGACAGTACTTTACTACGGCCTGGATGATTTCGTGGAAGTGGATGAAGGAAGAAGCATGCTTGGGGAGGGACATTTCCAACAAGTTCTGGAGACCATCCAGGGGCTGCCGGTCACCACAAGCAGCCTAAGTCCTGAGGAGAGGGCTGAAGAGGGCGAGATGGTAATCTGGGAGATTTTGGATCTGCTCGACACCAGGACGCTGCAGCAGCTGGAGTGGAGGAGCAACGAAGAATTAACGCTAATCGGTTATCCCATCTCTGCTGATGCCAGGGACGCTTCCAGCGCCGGCTTGATCCACTTCGATGATTATGTGGGCATTCACAGCACCTCACAGCATCCGGAGGGCGCCTGGCTCTATCTGGAACAATATCTTACCGGCGCATTTACTGTCAGCAGTCTGGGCTTTACCACCGGTGCAGATGCCTTTGAAGAGAAGCTCTCCGAAGATATGGGAGAAGATTATGAAGAATTTATACTGGACGGCATCCCTTATCCCGCTATTACGCAGGAACAGTCCGACAAGGTGCGGAGAGCTTTCGAATCCGCTGTTTATTATTCCGAGGAGCAGCAGAGCATTGTCTCCCTTATTATGGAGGAGGTGGAAGGCTATTTTAACGGTGAAAAATCCCTTGAGGATACCGTACAGATTATCGACAACCGGATTCAGCTCTATCTGGACGAAGCCAATTAGCGCCAGGAATGCCTTTGAAAAAAATATTTTCAATTTCCGTTCCCTTCTGCCCTTCGGAAACGCTCAAACGGCAAACAAGAAATATCCAGAGAGTCGAAAATAAAGCGGCATAAGCGAGTATCCCTAAGCTAACGCTATTTTCCTTCATCATATAAAAGCACTTTCTGCAAAAACAGAAAGTGCTTTATCTCTATTTTCAGTGCTTTTACTGCACCAGATCCAGATGCTGAACCGTACCCGCATTACCGTTTTCATAGAGAAAGATACCGGTGCTGCGAACATATCCATTATCCTGATTGGCGCTGCCCTTCAGCGAAAAATCAGAAATTACATTCTGTACGCAGATGGCGCCCAGTCCCTTTTCTCCCAGAGTGTACAGGCTGTCCGAACCGTCAGGATTCTTACACCAGATCTTCAGCTTCGGCCAGATGCTGTCATTTTCATCGATCCAGCCGTTGCCGTCCTCGTCATAGACTGCCAGATCCTGAAAACCATTGCCGCTTTGGGGGCCGAATAATTCGCTGCCGTCATTGATGGTGCTATCGCCGTTTTTATCCAGCGCCAGATAACCGCTGCCTGTGCCCAGCATGGAGATGCTGTCCACCTCCCCGTCCGCATCCACGTCAAATAAGAACTTTTGATCGCTCAGCCTGGCGGTATCCGTATCAAAATTAATGACCAGGGGATCACAGGTCTGCTGAAAGGCTGCCAGGTTCAGTTCCTGCCGGTAGGTTTGTGTAAAGCTTCGGCTCATGGTCACATCCACATGAAAACAGATCTCTCTTCCGTCCGCTGTCCGCACCGTGCCCACGGAAGAGAACAGCGTGTTTTCCTGTTCCGTATAATACTCCTCAGAGCCATAGGAAAGCATCTTCATTTGAAAAGGCTCCATCTGCAGGGTGGCATTGCCGTTCTGACCGCCGGCAGCCCCACTGACCAGGCTCTCATCCTCTTCCAGAAAGCTGCGTGCCTTATCCTCTCCAAAAAGCAGCATGAAAATATACCGTATGGTATAGCTGCGCATGCTGCTGACCGTATTGGCGGAACTGCTGCGCAGCTGTATCCTGCCCGTTCTCATGCTTTCCACCCGTTCCCGCAGCTGCGAAATTCCGCTTTGGGTCAGCATACGGTTTTTTTCGCTGCTCTCCCCGTTTTCACTCTGTTTACCGGCAGCTTCATCCTTCATATTCCCCATGCCCAGCTCCTGCCCGGCCACACCCGTGCCGGTATTCGTTCCGCCCTGTATGTAATCCTTTACGGCAAAGCGGTTGTAGCTTGTTCTTGAAGCCTTATAGCTTCTGACGGATTCCATTCCTATTGCACTTGTTTCTATTCGCAAACGCCCCTCGTTTCCAGTCACCGTTTCTGCCCGCACTTCCCTGATTCCCTACCAGCATGCGCTTGCCGGCGATGCGCCTTTTGCATATGCGCATAAGCAAAAAAAGGATGACACAATGTAAGGATCTCCTTATCCCTGCAGTTGTACCATCCATGGTGACTATATAATAGATTACAAATGCCTTGGCCAAAAGCGTCTGTACTATACTTATCGTCACATCATATCATAAATTTACCTTTCGGCCTGAAATTTCGGTCAAAAAACAAACTAACTATACCGGCTCGCAGGACAAATCCGTTTCAGAGCGCTGGCAGGGCTGTGCCGTAACGCTGCATACCTTCTGTCCCTGGCACAGACCGCAGGCCGCCAGACCGGATTGAATGATCTGATACCACTGCTGATCCGGCAGTTCCAGCACGGTGCCGTCATCTAGCTTTACCGTGCAGACACATTCTGCGCCTCCTTCTTCCCCACAAGCGATTTTATACATGTTCTTCCGGCTGATTGCGCCAATATCCTCCAATGTATTAATCATTCGGTATACAGTGGCCGACCCGATCCTATCATCCAGCCTAGCCGCCTTGTAAAAGATCTCCTTGCAGCAGGAACATTTTTCTTCCAAGATAATATCCAGCAGAAGCAGCCGCTGCCTGGTGATGCGGCATCCCCGCTCCCTGAGTTTCTGAATAATTCTGTCCTTCTGCATCCAGGTTCTGTGATAGTTCTCTGCTTTGTAACGATTGTGGCCGTTCTTCTCCATCTCCTGCAACATACGATACCTCCCTAATGTGATTGCTCCTGTACGATGTGCCACAGTGTTTTCCTGCGTCTGTGGCTTTACCAAGTTTCTATATGTAACAAAAGTTAGGCGAAGCTAACTATAAAATACTTTAACATACATTATTGAAAATTTCAACCATTAAGAAATATTTTTCTGAAAAAGAAATAAAACAAAAAAGTGACACACGATAACGTGAAGTCACTAGGTTAAGAAAAAGCGCGAGACGGGAATCGAACCCGCGACCCCCTCCTTGGCAAGGAGGTGCTCCACCGCTGAGCCACTCGCGCATGCGCTACAGGCTTTCACCTGTATGGAAGGTATGAATGATTTCTTCACAGCTTATGCCGTGAGAGCGGGTGATGGGAATCGAACCCACGTATCCAGCTTGGAAGGCTGGTGTTCTACCATTGAACTACACCCGCATATACAGATGCCCAGAACCGGAATCGAACCAGTGACACGAGGATTTTCAGTCCTCTGCTCTACCAACTGAGCTATCTGGGCCCGGATGTGAATCCTCTTCAGTCATAAACCGAATATGTGTCACAACATTGAATATTTTACATGGAGTGTCCTGGATTGTCAATACCTTTTTTATAAAAATTGAGCTATTTTCGGATTAACCGTAGTAGTACCATTCCAGCAGCAGGCGCACTACCCTGTTATAGCTGAGCACCCCGTCGCTGATGCCAAAAGCCTTTAAACTAGTATCCCGCAGCACATCGGATATCTGATCCACCGTCTCTGTATCAATCAGCGCCCTGCCATTAATCCGCTCCCACTCCTCGTCTGTCACGAACACATTATCCTTCCGCACCTGGGCTGAGATCCTGGGCTGAGCCAGATATGCCTCCCGGTTCCCGCCAATGGCCTGATAAAAATCATTATCCAGATAATTCAGCACAGAAAGGTAGCCGCTGTAGGCAAATAAGGGATCACCGGACTGTATGCAGGCCAGAAAGCCGATAAAGCTGGCCTCGTCTTCATAGATATAGCCCCGCAGATGCGCCAGCTCATGGCAGAAGGTATTCGGCTTATTCATAATATACATCACATCATTATAATTTGCTTCCATGGAAAAGGGAAAAAAGTATCCCTGCATATACTGCTGGCAGAAAAAATCTGAAGCGGCAAAGGGCTTGGGATGAGGATAATATCCGTCCAATTGGTCGTAGCTTTCACCCAGCCGCTGCATGGCCCGGATCGCCGCTTCCTGCATATCCCGGGCAGTGCCGCTCTGCAGGATCCTGCCGGCTTCATCCCGCTCCATCTCCAGAGAAAGGGCATTACACCGCTCCACCACCATATTGCGTACCTCAATCAGCTGCTCTAACGTATACTCCTCTTGGGCATCCGGAAAATACTGCTCGGAAAAGGTACTGGCATGATACAGTAGGGAGCAGTTCAGGGTCATAACCGTACACACTGCCAGCAGCGTCCAGGCAAAGAAGCGATAGTACCGGCGAATCCAGGCCGGACACCATACTGGGTCTGCCTGTTTCCCGGCAGCGCCTGCACTTTTTCTGCGGCAGTTCTGCAGCGCCCTGATCATTGTCCCTATCAGCAGGATCAGTCCAAGCAGCAGTGCAATCACCACCAATCCCACACCCGCCGCCAGCATCAGTTCTCCTACAGAAAAAGGGAAGAAATCCATCAGCCGTCCGTAGCTGTTGATCCACATGGGGAAAATATACCGGATATACCAGTCACATAGCCCCGGAACCAGCCAGGCTGCAAGGTTTATCAATATTACCAGCAGAGCCCAGATACCATATATTTTCACTGCTTTCTTACGCCTTTTGTTCTGCCCGCATCTCACCCCGTTGATTGCCCTCCGTCTTTATTTTGATCTTTGTCTTTTTCCAAATTCCCATGCGGTACAGCAGATATAGGATCACAGCAGAAGTCCCATTGCTGACTACCACAGAGTACCAGATACTGCGGACGCCCAAATGCAATACCGCTTCACATATCCACAGGGTCAGGAAACGGAATACCCAAAGTCTGGAAGCATCCACCGCCATGGTGATTTCCGTATGCCCCACACCCTGAAACAGCCCCATGCTGGAATTGTAAACGCCATTGGTAAAACACCAGAAAGCCATAATACTCAAGAAATCGGCAGCCATGCCAATCACCTCCGCATCATCGCTGAAAATACTGACAATCGCAGTGGAAACCGGCTTTCTTGATAATATCATACCACCAATAAACAGAAATACAACACAGATTCGTCTGGAAATTCTGTAGCCCTGCTCTGCTCTGTCCTGCTGTCTGGCCCCCATGTTCTGTCCCACGATCGTGGCCACAGCCGAGCCTATACCATTGGAGGGCAGGGTAATCAGACTGTTGACCTTGTTGCCGATGCCGTAGGCCGCCATAGCCTGAGTCCCATAAGCATATACATTGCGGCTCATCAGCAGAAAACCCAGCTGCATGGTACTGCCTCCGATGGCCGAAGGCAGACCGATCTTCAGAATCAGCTTCAGCTTCTCTTTCTCAAAATGCATATATCTCCGGTGAATACAAATCTCCTGCCCAGGTCTGGTCAGCAGAAAAAGCGCCGCCATTGCCGGCACCATCTTGGAAAACAATGTAGCTGCTGCGGCTCCTCCCGCTCCCAGCTGAAATTCTACAATAAACAGCGGATCCAAAAACATATTCAGCGTAATGCCGCCCAGATTCAAAAACATGGGACGCACCGCATCTCCCTGGGCCTGATGGATGGCAGAAAACAGATTGACGATAAACAAAAACGGCATATCCCAGATTACCACCCGCAGATACATAACGCTGTGTCCATAGGTCTCCGGATCCGCCCCCAGCCAGGTCACAATGCCCGGTGTGATCAAAAAGCAAATGGAGGAACAGACAATAGCAAGCAGCATGGCGCAGGCAAAAATCTGGTTTGCCATACTGCGCGCCTCTTCTTTCTGATTGGCGCCGATATATTGTGCCACCAGCACGGAACCGGCCACCGTAATCCCGCTGCCGAAATTGATGATAATGCTCTGCAGGGGCGTTACCAGATTAATTGCCGCCAGCTGCGCTGTGCCCACCTTCCCCAGCCAATAGGTGTCTGTCAGATTATACATATTCTGCAATAGACTGTTGATCACCACCGGTATGGCCAGCGACAGGATCGCATGTATCATGTTTCCCCTCAGGATCAGATCTTTATTGATTTTTTTCGACATTGGTTTCATGGACTAACCCTTCTCCCTTTATGACTCTTTTCCTTAATCTCCTGTATTTTAGCACAAGTTCCCAGTGGTATCCGCTGATTAATTATGAAAATAAATTAGTAATACTTGTTTTTTGCCATAAGAAAGAATCCTGCCGGAGAGTTTTTCATTCCATGGGAAGTTTGGAAAACTTTCCTATATAAAGAGAGCTGTGGACAAAGCCACAGCTCCGATTCATTATATTTCTGTTTATTCCCATTCCATGCAATCCGTATAATCAGACCAGATATTGCAGATCCAGGTCTTACCCTGGTTAAACACGATCTCATCACCATTCTCATCAAAGTACCTTGTCACATCGCTCTCCGTATCCCGGGACCAGGTGCCTTTGATCACCTTACCATTGGTAAATACATAGGCGTCATTGCTGCCATGGGTCTTAAAATACATATAGTCGTTAGCAACCGGCTCTCTGACCACACCGTCGCAAATCTTAAATACCACATTGCTCACCGTCAGCTGCTCGCCATTCATCTCATCGATCTGCTTAGCGCTGTACTCGTAACGATAATAGAGCCCATCCTCCGCATTATACTCAAATACCGGCTGGGCATTACCATAGCCGCTGGAATTGCTGCTGGAGCCGCCGGGATAGATCCGGGTCGCATCCGGCATATCCGCATATTCCGCACGGTGGCCGTCATTGGCAAATAGGAATGCCCCGGAAAAATCGGAATCATATTCCGTATCATAGCCCTGGCGTTCCACCGCCTTGTTATAACCATCAATAAACATGTATCCGGTATACTCCGTCTTATAGCCCGGTCTGTCGATTCTGTCAAAGGCCTCTGAGGAGGGATTGTGAATACCGGTTACCGCCTGGCTGATATTATCCACCAGATCGCTGGCCAGCAGCTCCTCCACAAAGGGGATCGCCAGACCCCAGTTACAATAGATCGCATCCAGTCCCATCGCTTCATATACATAGTAATCCCGGCTGCTTCGTACAGGCCCCACATGATCCAGGTCATCATAGTCCTCAAAGAAAGCCATCAGACGGGTCATACGTCCCTCCACAGGCGCCTCATATATAATGCTGGCCCGGGAGATGCCATACTGGGGCAGGGAGGCCTTATTGTTAGGGATCATAACCGCCATACTGCGGCGTCTCACTACCTCTTCATCCTTCCACTCGCCGGTTAGATAACTCTGCATCTTACCGTCCACTACCGTCCTCTCGCCAATCGTGGCTGTGGCTGCCACGGGAACATCCGTCTCTTCCTCACCGCTCTCTGTTTCTCCCGGTTCGGAAGACTGCACAGGCTCTTCGGTCTGAATCGGCTGCGCATCTATCGTAGGTGCGACCGTCTCCTCATTTCCCCCGCCGCAGCCGGCCAGCAGGCAGGCCGCCAGCAAAGCAGCTGTCAATAACTTTATCCTTTTCATCGTATCGGTTCCTTTCTATGGATCTTCAT
>CALWLO010000051.1 GCA_944381545.1 uncultured Acetatifactor sp.
CCGCACCAGGGAATCATAGCACTCTCCCCTGGTCTCATCCCCCTCGTCATTGACGGCAAATTCTACCACCACCACATCCGGGACGACGCTGCCGTCCCGCAGCACATCCCTCTCATACCGGATCATCCCCAGCTCCGAGGGAGTACCGCCCACTCCGGCCTTAATATAATGAATATTTTCCTGCGTCCCTCTGCCCGCCAGCTCACAGAAGCCCCGAAAGGTCTTATAGGCATAGCACTCGGTATTGATCGGAACCGCTCCCGCTCCCTGGGTAATGGATCCGCCGATAAAGGCGATGGTTACGTCCTCTCCCCGCCTTGCTTTCTCTATGGCTTTCTTCAGCCGGGCATTATTGCCGGTCTGCATCAGAGATTTTTCCAGTATCCTCTGATAATCCGGGGAAGTGAAATCCACCGGGTTCTCCTCCTCCACCTCCGGCGCATCAAAGCCGTCCTGGAGATAAAAACGCACCGCAACCGTAGCCAGCATCCCCGCTCTGGGGAATTCAAAACGAATCTGTCCGGGGATATTGTCATCGGCCGACCATTCACAGTCCTCCAGCTTCAGAATATGCTCCATGCCGTTGGCCTTTACCGGCAGCCGCAGCGTGGTACCGGAGCCATAGACATCCCGGTGTCCGTACATCTGAAAACAGAACTCCGTCACCAGTTCCCGGTCATCCGCCTCTACCGTAATTCCGATACTATGTACCAGCTGCCGGAAACCTGCGGTGGTTTCCATCAGCTTCAGCATCTCCTCGTCCGTGATTCCTCCCACGATCCGGGAGCTGCTGATCATCCTGCCGTCATTCATATACAAAAACTGGATTCCCCGTCCATCCGTCTGCGGAGAGCCTGCAATGCTCTTTCCCCGCATAATGTAGAAGCTTTTTCTCTTCTTTTCGGGATCTCTGGGTGCTTTCGGTCCTTCCATCTTTCTTTCTCCTTTTCTTCTGACTTGCCGTCTTCGGCGGCCTAATCCTTCCACACTTTTACCAGATCCGGTATTTACCGCTCAGCGCCAGAAAAGCAAACAGGTACAGGCAGTTGTCATAGTATCTTCTCTCACCGGTGCGCAGAGGCAGCTTCCAGAACCGCTCCACCCACTCCCGGGTCGTCTCGTTGTCCGCAGCCAGAGAGGCCTGTGCCGTAGTAGCCGTAATCGCACAGGGATGCAGTGCAGTCTCCCCTGCCATTCTGCCGTCCACTTCATAGATATGATAGCTGCCCTTTCTGCAGTCTTCCAGCAGAAACCGCTGGATCCGATCCGCCGCTGCCCGCTGTCCCAGATCCACACCGAACCATTCATAATCCAGTCCGATATTGGCGGCCGTCCGATAAGCATCGCTGTAAAACCAGTCATGCCTGTCCTTGGTCCAGGGGATGGGACGGCTCATGGGACTGCCGTCAAACTCCGCATACTCTGCGCTCAGACCCGTTACCGGATGACACGCCTTGGCCAGATATTCCCTGCTGGCCTTAGCCGCCTTCTTCCAGAACTCCCTATCCTCCTCGTCCGCCCACAGAGCAAACAATTCATAGAAGTGAGGCAGATGATAGGAAGGATCCGTAAAATCAGCCCCCGGCACGAAAAGAATCTGGTGATTTTCCTTATTCCACATAGGATGACCCTGGCGTCCGTTCTCTCCCTTATGCAGGCAGGCCCTCAAAATCTCCCTGGCCTGTGCAGAATAGTTATAGATGCCCTCACCGTCCCCCCATCTGTGAGAGGCAAAGAACAGGGCCATGGCATAGAACTCCTCTCCATCCGGCGCCGCACCGTCCGCATTTTTACTGCCGTCCGTTGCGCAGGACCAGGCAAAATACCCCTCGCTCCAGCCCTCAGTCATAAACATATAATTTTTAGACCACTTCCAAATCCGATCAAACTCCTCCTTCATGTCCAGCTGCACGCAGATCATCATGCCGTAGGACATCCCCTCGGTGCGGGCATCATTGTTTCCGGTATCCATCAGATAGCCCATATCCTCCCCCACCGGATGGTAGATCCTCTCCTCCTCACTGCCGTAAAAAAAGACCTGTACGATATCCTTAAGCTTTCGGTCAATCTCTTCCTGTGCAATGCCGAGTTCCGCAAATACATTACGATAGTTTTTTTTCTGTATACCACACATTGTTGTCCCCTCCATCAGTATAATCTCTCCTTTTTGATTATAGCCGGTTTGCCCGGAAAAAGTCTCTCTAAAACTTGTCATATGTTCATCATTTATTGCTAAATTCAGGTTCTGCTGCAGTGCTGCCTATACAGACCTTGAAGTGATGCTGCCTGCTCATGGAGACGCAGAAAAAGGATCGGAACCCTCGTGATCCGACCCTTTTTGTTTCTCTCCCACGTTTCTCTGTTCATTGCTGTTCATTCAGATACAGCTGTACCCGGTTCTGGATGATCTCAACCACGGTGGCGGCATCCCTGTCCCCGGAAAAGTAGCTTTCCACTTCCTCCCAGATGATCTCCTCTATAGCGCTGGTGTCGGCGGATATACCCACGCTCTTCTCCAGCAGCGCCTGATATTCTCCGATCCTGTAGTCTCCCGCCGGTCCGGGGGAGAGCGGCGTCATCATACCATTCCCATACTCGATGCACATCATTCTCTCGCCGCCGAAATTGTGCTCCCTGAGCCGTCCCTCCAGCATATCCTTCCTCACCGGTTCAGACCACCACAAAGTATACTGATTTTCATAACTGAGAAGTTCCTCCAGAAAGGCAGCCACCTGCTCCTTATGCTCTGTCTCTTTGCTCACTGCCACCATCCAGCTTCCTTCCCAATAGGTTCCGCACTCCCCCTCCGTCGGATACCCCACCGCATGGTATTCCTCACCCAGCGTGTTTTTCAAAGTGTCATAGGTGCCAATGGAAAGCGGAGTTTCCAATGCCACCCAATCCTTTTCCGGATACATGGCATAGGCCTCCTGATTGCCGAGAGACTCCTCGCACCGTCCTGACAGTTCCAGCGCACGGATAAACAGAGGATTGTCAAAATTACAGCTTCCCTCTTTCAGATCCAGAAATGGAGAGTCAGCCAGATTCTGCATCACCAGGTAGGACAGTATATCCCCGCTGTCAAAGGCTCTGCTGGAAGCCAGAGAGTATCTTAGCTGTGGATGCGCCTCCATTACATCCAGAGCCTCCTCCAGCGTCCAGTGATCCTCCGCCCATATTTCATCCGATACAATCACGGTGTTGATAGATGTCAGCAGCGGGATTCCCGCCAGCTGCCCGTCCACTGTTCCCATCTGCAGCACGCCGGGCCAGATCACGGACAGCGTATCCTCCGATATCAGCTCCGACAGATCCGCCAGCACGCCTTTCTCCTGCAACATGCGCAGATCAGACTGTGATACATAATAGATATCCGCTCCCTTTCCGGATACCAGTTCTGCCATGGCCCGATCCCAGAAAGCCTCTGAATCCTCTTCGGGATACTCCAGCAGTATCGGACAATCCGGATACTCCCGGGAGAATGAAGCGGCACAGTTCTTGATATAATCAGGAAGAGAATCTTCGCAAAGCATACGCACGGATGTCGTTTCCGGCTTATCCGTGCCCAGCCTGCAGAGCACTATCTCTCCGTTCCTCTGCCCCAACAGCTCCGGATTACCGTCTTCCCCAATACGCAGCCCTGCAGAATACGGAGAACGTATGTCCCCCTCCATGCCCAGTTGTGGATAATACAGACAATCCTCCACAGATCCGGTCCGGACATTGCAGCGCATCAGTTCTCCGGAGTCATTCACATAATACAGATATCCGTCCTCTGCGGCCGTCCACAGCCAGACATCCGATAACTTCTCCTCCAAAAGCGTCTGTGTTTCGCCCGTTTCTCTGTCATAGGTTTCCAGCAGCGTATATATTTCCTCATTGTACCAGGAAAATACAGCGCTGCCATCCGGCAGCTTCATGGCCCACCTCACGCCCATGTACCCTTCTCCCGGTTCCAAAGTATCCACGATTTTACCCTCCGGATCCAGCACACTGACGCTATCTCCCATTCCATAAGCCGCCTGTCCCGCAATCAGGTAATAATATCCTGCTCCATCCACATAAGCTTTCTCATAGCTTGCTCCCAGTTCCACATTCAATTCCCGCAAAGCAGGGTACAGATCCGTCACCGACAGTACTTCTCCCTGCGGAGTCATATGCACCGCCAGATAGCACGCCGTCCGGGGGAGCGCATCCTGCTGCCCCTGCAGAAAAAGTACCAGCTCGCCTTCACTCTTCATATCAAAGGCAGCTGCAAAAAATTCTTTTACCCCATATTCCTCCGGCGTCGGCAGCTCGATGGCCCAACGCTCCATCCCCTCCTGCTCTCCATTCCAGCGGCTGAGATAATAGGTACGTTCCCAGACTTCTCCTTTCTGCCGGTAGAAATTCTCCAATCCATAGATCGTATTCCCCAGCGTGCGGTACGTCACAGAATGTCCATCATACTCCTCCTGCAGTTCTGCATCCAGTCCTTTGACCTCTTCCTGCAGATACAGAGGGTGCAGGGATACGGCGCCTATTCCGCCATTATGAATCCACCGCCGCTCCGTCCAGTAGGTATCCGCATCCACCGTCTGAACACTCTCCGCCTCCTCTGACATTCCCTGAGGCGTCTGCTGTCCGCAGGAAGTCAGCGCAAGCAGGAAGATGCCGGTCAGTAATGTCACATATATTTTTTTCATATCATCCTTTCTCTATAGCCAATAATATCCAGCATGGAAAATACATCCCCGTGCCGGATATCAGCAGCACCCTTATTTATGGTTTGTACTGTGATCCTCAAAAGTGCCGGAGCCTGTTCCGCCTGGCTGACCACATTTTGTACATATTTTCTCATAGGTATAAGTACCTACTGTTACGGCACATACTTTCGTTGTTCCGTCAGTACCGGTATAAGTATGGTTATATCCGCCCGTTGAATGCTTCTGAACATTTATCTGGGTATAGCTATGATTGCACGCTTCCTCTGCTTCCGCCTGCACCGAGATACAGCTGAACAGTAATCCCGCCGCCAGCAAAGATGCCAACACTTTTTTCCTCATAAATAAAAATCCTCTATTTCTTGAAATATTGTTCTCTATTTCATGTATACAGTACCATACACATCTTTCTGCAAACACGGATCATATACTCTGGCTGATGTACAATCAATAATCTTTTACATTTTATATTGCCGTCAGATTGTCTATGCATAGAAAATACCGACGTTGACCTTCCCTCCGAGTTGATATATACTGGGACTTAATTGATCTATCCACTAAAGCATTTCCCGCAGGAGGTATCCATGAACACCATACATTTTATTGGCTACAGCGCCGTACATCCATCCACATTCCGCTTCGAAATGGTCACTGCCCCCGGACAGTATACGCTGCTGCTGACCGCCACTGCAGCACAGTTTCTGCTGGACGGGCAGTGGCAGGAGCATCCTGCCGGAACTGCTATCCTCTATGCACCGGGGCAATCCGTCTGTTACCGGGCCTGTCAGGAAACCTACCAGAACGACTGGATCCGCTTCACCACCGATGATCCTCTGGTGACCTGGTTTCCTCTGACGGGAACTCCTTTTCCCGTATCCGATACGGAATACTGTCATCACCTGTTCAAGCTGCTGACCTGGGAGACCTCCCTTGCCACAACCGACAGCGATCTGATCATCACCAATCTGCTGCAGGCACTGTTTTTGCGGCTCCGGCAGGATACCACGCTCCGGCAGGCCAATCCTCATACCGCAGCATTGCTGCATCTCCGCAAAAAGATCTATAACAGCCCCCAACTGCCCTGGAATATTCAGTCCATGGCGCAGGAGCTGCACTTAAGCACCGGCTATACCCAGATTCTGTATAAAGAGATGTTTCATATCTCCTGCATGGATGATGTGATCCATAACCGGATCCGTCTGGCCAAGGAACAGCTGCTCTATACGGAAAAGCCCATTGCCGAGATTGCCGAAGCCTGCGGCTACCGCAACGTGGAGCACTTCTGCCGCCAGTTCCGGCGGCAGGCCGGCACAACTCCCGGCGCTTTCCGCCGCAGCGGCGCCGCTTTCTCTGTCTCCCCGGCTGATTTGCCGCAAAAAGAAGCGGCGCCGGAATCCTCTTCCGAAGCCGCCTCTGATTACAAATACACCGAGCCCGCCGCCTTTATCAGTCGGTCACACTATAACGTGGCAGGCCCGGATATGCCGAAAACTCCTTTTGCGCCCGAAGCGGATACGCCGCCCCGGACAGCCGGGCAGCAATCCTGATGCCCGGGATTATTTCCATCGGATCATAAAATTGTACAGTCCGCTGCGGATGGCCCGGCTGTCATGATCCGCCTCCGGCACCTCATACCACAGATGCTCCGTACCGTTTTGCTCCAGAATCCGGTGATAGCCGGAGGAAAACTGTCCCACCACGCTGTCCTTTGTGCCGCAACAGACCATCAATAGCTCCGGCAGATTCTCCTGATCGGTAAAGCACAGCTCGCTCTCCTGCAGCTGTCCCGGATGGCTCATGGCCCAATCCTTAGCAGGCGTCAGTCCCGGCGCCGGTGCAATGGCACCGATATAGCCGAACAGCTCCGGTCTGCTGACGCCGATAAACAGGGTCTCCCTGCCTCCCATGGAAAAGCCCAGAATTCCTCTGTTTTCCCTCTCTGTCAGTACCGGATAATGGCTTTCGATATAAGGAATCAGATCATTTACCAGATCATGGATAAAGTTGTCATAGGGCGCCACCGCCTCCTCGGTAAAACCGGGCTGCTGTGCAGGATCGGAGGAAGCATACATATTGGGAAATACGGCGATCACTTCCTGCGCCAGTCCCTCTGCGCTGAGATTTCCCAGAATCTCCGGGATGGCATTATTGCCGTCATTCAGCAGCGTATATTCATCCCCGAAGATTCCGTGTTGAAAATACAGCACCGGATACTGCTTCTTTGGATCGTATCCGGCAGGCAGCAGCACATTGGCTCCCCGCTCCAGTCCCGTGGTTTCCGACGGATAGGTAATATGCTCCACCGTGCCGTATTCTCTGCCTTCCACCCGCCGGGTCAGTTCTTCGGGACAAACGGTGATGAGCTCCTCTTCTCTGATAAACTTCCAGCTGCCAATCTGATAACCGCTTCCGCAGAAGATAAAATACACATCATGCACACCGGTCGTTTCACTCTCCAGCGCCGCCGTATAGCTGCAGAAGGTCTCCGCAGAGGCCTCTTCCTGCAGACCGTCAAAAGACATATACCCCAGCACCTGACCCTCCGGGCTGTCTATCCTTACCTGGATCAGCCCTTCCGTCCCCGACGCATACCGGGCCGTGATCTCCAGCCCCGTGGGCGCTGTTTCTCCAAAATCCACACCCTGTATTTTCAGAAAATCTCCGCTGTCAATACCGGACACCGCCATATTTCCGGCTCCGCTTTCCTCCGTCACGGCATCCGCCGCCACTGTCTCCAGGCCGCCCTGCACCGCTATCGTGGCTGCAGGCACCTCCTGGTAAGGATCCACATAGCGCAGCTGTTCCCTGCCCTTCAGGGTCATCTTAATCTTGCCGATGGCGCCGTCCTCCCCCATGGTAAAGCTGTCCACATGGGTACAGCGGTAGCCTTTCTCCACGCCCATCTTTTTTTCCAGAGTACGGGCATGATAGGTGATATACCAGTTCCCCTGAAACGAAAAGACGCAGTGATGGTTATTGCCATATAAGCCGTTTAACTTGCCGGGATTCTCCAGAATCACCTCTTTAAAGGTAAAGGGACCCATGGGGCTGTCGCTCTCCAGGCAGGCGATCTCCGCATTATGGATGCCATAGGCCGCCGTCCCTGCCGCATCCACCTGCCAGTTGGTACAATAGGTATAATAATACTTGTCGTGATATTTATGGATACCGGAATCCTCAAAGAGATAGGGCACGTCAATGGGCTGGGGATCTCCTTTCAGACTGATCATATCCTCTCCCAGTTCCACCACTCTGGCCGTACCGGGATCGGATACCCTGCCCTCCGGCACACCGCCGCCGAAGTACAGATAGGCCCGGCCATCCTCATCCACCAGCACAGCCGGGTCAAAGAGCCACAGCACATCCCCGCAGTTCGGCGTTTGTCTGGTCACCAGTCCCTTTCCCAAAGGATCCGTAAAGGGACCTGTGGGGCTGTCCGCCGTCAGCACGCCGATACCGCCGCCTCCGTCTGCAAAATACAGGAAAAATTTATCCTGACCGTCAATATTTTTCCAGGCTGCAGCCGGAGCCCAGGAATTGCCGGCCCATTTTGCTGCACCCTGACTGCCCGCAGCTTTGATGGAACCATGATCCGTAAAATTCACCATATCCGCCGTGGAGATCACATTGATCTGTTTGATCCTGCCGTAGCTGTTCTCCAGGATCTCCTCTCCGTCATATTCAAAGGTATCGGCTGTCATATAAAAATAGACCCTGCCGTCGTATTCCATGGCATAGGGATCTGCGCCAAAGCGCTGCGTCATCAGCGGATTGGTATCCTCCAGACCCTTATAGCTTTCAGTCATTTCCAGACCCTGAAAAAAATCTGCGTATTCCGTCCCCATGTTCTCCGTTCCTTCCTGATTTACCGCTTCACCGTCCGCAGTCGCTATGCCCCCTTCCGTTTCCTCCGCCGAACCTGCGTTTTCTGCCTCACTTCCCGACAGCTGCTCCTGCAGCCCTCGCTCTGCTTCCGCTTCCTTTCCGGACTCCGTTTCAGCCTCTATTTCAGTTTCTGCTCCTGCCTGTTCTGCGGCAGGCTGCGCACCTTGCCCGCCGCAGCCTGCCAGCAGCACACATACCAGCAGCGGAATCATATTCTTAATCCTTTTTCTCATTTTCCCTTTTCCCTTATGCGCCTACGGCTGCACCGTCAAACCGTTTGGCTACTCTAATGCAAAGCCTTTCAGCATGGCATTGCCCTGTCCCCGGAAAGTCAGATAAATCGCATATTCTCCCTCCGGCAGGGTAATATCCGCCGTATAGGCCTCCCACACATTGGTATAGTCCACCGGGAGCTCCGCCAGCACCTTCCCGCCGATCTCCGTCCTTACTTCAAATACGCCCCTGGCATAGCCTCTGACCCAGATACAGATCCGCCCGGCTTCCTTGCCCCGGAAGAACTTAAAGCCTGCGGTAGCCGTATCCTGCATATTGCCCACATAGCCTTCATTTTCATCGCCGTCCCGGCCATCCTGCATGACTCTGGGCTGCTCGGGCCCGCCCACATAAGCGCTGGGAGAAGCCGTAAACAGATTGCAGGCCAGATATGCCGGATAATACCCCACCCCGGCTAAGGGGCCGTCATTCAAACCGCAGGAGGTCAGCTGGGCCTGCTCTATGCTGCCGTCCTCATGCACGGTCAGCTTTTCCGCACAGCCCTGGCGGCTGTACCAGGTACCGTTGGTCTGGCGGTGATAAAAAATATAGGGCTGACCCTGGATCTCCACCATGCTGCCGTGGTTGTTGGCTCCGTAAGCTGTGGGCAGATCTGCGGGCTTATAGCTGTCGATATGCAGATCGCAGTTGCTGATCAGGACGCCGCCATAGGCAAAGCCGCCCGTGGGCTCCTTACTGGTGGCATAGCACAGCTCATGCATTACCTGGGAGGAGTAAATAAAATAATAGGTATCTCCCCTTTTTCGAATAGAAGGCGCTTCAAAAAATGCATGCCCCTCGTATGCCGTCCCGGCACTGTACTCACATCCCGGCACAATAATCTGCGGCGGCTCCAGCACAGTCAGCATATCCCGATCCAGTACCGTCACCATAGCCCCGTGTCTGGACTTATCACCGCTGCCGCAGAAACCGGTATAGAGATAGGTCCTGCCGTTCTCCGTCAGCACGCCGGGGTCAAACTGGGGTTCATCCCCCGCACGGTCGCCCAGCAGCGTGCCGTCCGCATAATGCACATAGCCGTAAAACTGATATTTGCCTGCGGGCGTATCGCATACCGCCACCGATACCACCGACACCTTATCCAGTACGTAGTACAGATAATACCGGCCGTCCGGCCCCACGGTAACATCCGGTGCATAGAGGCACATTTTTCCCTCCGGGTTCAGGGGATCCGCAATTTTCTCATAGATCACGCCCTCATACCGCCAGTTGCCCAGATCCTCCACAGGAGCCGACCAGCATACATAATCTCCCATGCAGAACACATAACCGTTATAAAAATCATGGGAGCCATAGACATATACCCGGTCGCCAAAGACATAAGGCTCCCCGTCCGGGATATACTCCCAGGAAGGTAAATAGGGGTTAAACGCCTGCTTTTTACTCATCTTTTCTTTACCTCCGTTATCCCTTTTCCGGCGACCCATCATCTTCGTTACTCTGTAAACCTCTCCACCACAGAGCTGATTTCCTCTGCGCTGTTTCTGTTGGTTCCGCCTACGTTCTGCAATTCCTCAGCAATGTTATTGGTACGCTCAATTTTATTTACAATCTCATTTACACCGATTTCATTTTCCTTAGATGCCGATTGAATAATTTCCATGCGTTCTTTGATACTGGCTACGGATGCCACAAAGCCATTGGAGCTCTCCTCAATCTCTCCGATCGCTCCTCTGATATCCGCAACCGAGTTCCCATACTCGTTGGCAATATCTGCAAACTCCTCCAGCTTCCGGGACACATCTCCCTCCATAAAACCGATAATGTCGTCCACGCATTCCTGCACATTCGTAATATTGCTGTTGATTTCTCCGCAGATCTCCGAAATCTGCATGGCCGTGGCGGATGAGTTGGAGGCAAGGGTTCCGATTTCCTGCGCCACAACCGCAAAGCCTCTTCCCTGCTCTCCGGCTCTTGCCGCCTCAATAGACGCATTCAGAGAGAGCAGATTGGTCTGGTTGGCAATCGCCAGGATCTGCTTTGCCATATCGTTAATACGGGTAAGGGACTGCAGATTTGCCATTGCAAGCTCCATATTTCTGCGGTTCTGCTGAATCTTGCTTCCCGTTTCCTCCAGGGCATTTCCCGCCATGCTCTTCATGTTCTCGGCAGTCTGAATCAGCTGTCTGCTCTTTTCGTCACCGGTTTCCACCTTGTCTGCCATATGGCTTACCAGCTCCGATATCTTTTCCATCTCGCCCGCCACATTGGCAATGGCCTCATTGGTGGTGATGATGCTGGCCGTCAGCTCCTGCGTCGTAGCGGAATTGTCTCCCACATACTCAATCAGGATATCCGTGGCCTTATTCATGGTGCCTGTAGAGATTTCCAGCGACTCCGTACAGCTGCGAAGGGTGGAAACAATCTCCCGCAGAGAGCCATACAAAGAATCCATGGCCGAAGCAATCTGTCCCGTTTCGCTCCTGCTGCCGATATATTTTTCCAGCTCGGCAGGCGGCTTCAATTTCAGATTCTTCATGCTTACAATGGACTTCTTGATCACATCCAGCGGCTTAATGCAGAGTTTTACGGAAATCCACGTCAGGGCGACTATCAATATGCAGGCAATGAAACAGATCAGCGCCAGAGCATTTCTGCTGGCATAAGCCTCCCTGTAGATCTCACTTTGGCTGTCGCTGAGCACCACTGCCCAGCCTCTCTCCGGCATGGCCTGATATACTGCGATGCTGCCTGCGCCCTCTGCGGACACAAATTCCATATTCCCGTTGGAGAGATTGCCGCTGCCAACCGCTGCAATGACAGACTGCAGCATCTCATTTTCAATGGGCATCGCCATAAGAGTCTCGTCCTCGTCAAAAATATGGACGCCCGTAACCGTATTAATCATATAATCTCTGGCATTTTCCATACCATCAACGCTGAGCCCGTCCAGCAGTTCTTTCAGGCTGTCCGCAAACTGTGCGCCCCCGACATATCCCAGGATCGTTTTTCCATCCGTGTCATACACCGGACAATATAGGGATAATGCCAGCTTCTGTGAAGCCGGAGAGATAATGATGCCCGTATTATATATATCACCGGCGGCTGTCATTGCATCCTGCAGCTGCTTCAGCGGCTCGCCCTCACGGGTGGTGATTCCCACCACTGCAGGATTGGAATGCGTCAATACATGCGTATTCCACTCTGCAATATAGATCCCCTCCCAGCCGTCCAGACCGGCATAGAAGCTTTCCGTGTAGGCCTGCGCCGCCTTTACCGCTGCGGCATTCTCGGGATCCTTCAGAAGCTCGGCAACCACAGGAGCCTTGCTGTAAGCAATCAGCAGCTTTTCTGCGTTATCCACATACTCATCAATAATGGCAGCTTTGGCCTCCAGCGAGGTCTGCATATGGTTCACAGCGGTACCTCTCATGGTTACCATCATGCTGCGGCTGGCCGTCAAAAACAGCAATAAAATACATACTGCCGACACCACGGAAATCATAGCCGTGATTACCGTGCTCATTTTCAGATTTTTCATCAATGTACCGCCTCTCTGACAAATTCTTCACCGTATCCATTCCCCATATTTTTTATCATAAAACATTTCTGTACGGTTGAAAATGATTTATCCTACGGAGTAATTGATCTATTCTCAGATTCCCCTGATGATCGAGGATGCGTTCCGCCATTATTGCCCACCAGGCCATAGATACTCCCCTTGGGAATGGTCAGATCCACATGATCCAAAGCAAGAAACTGTCCGTACTGCTTGGTCAGCTGATGGGTCTGTATGATCGCATTGTTGTTCGTCATCCGTATATTCTCGTCTCTGCGGGATCCCTTTTGCAGCACTGCGGGACCCCTAACCTTGATACCAGAATCCTACACCATTCCCTGTAAATAAGTCCTTTAGAAAGTTTAAAGAAAGTATAAAGATTTGACTCTTACCTAATTCCGGGCCATCCGAAACCCAATTCCCCACACGGTGGAGATATATTCTGCGGGGTCAGCGGCGGCAATCTTTTTGCGCAGATTGCTCACATGGACATTGACGGTGTTGTCCTCTCCATAATAGCCGCCCTGCCACACCAGCTCATACAGGCTTTCCCGGGAATATACCTTCCCCGGCTCCTGCATCAGGAGGTACAGGATATCATATTCGTGCGCCGTCAGACTGACAAGCTGTCCCTTTACCCGCACCTCCCGGCGGTCCGGATCCAGTGTCAGATTCT
>CALWLO010000052.1 GCA_944381545.1 uncultured Acetatifactor sp.
TGCCGATCCTCTGGGATATGGCGTATCAGATGATCTGGGATATATGATGGAAAACGTTCGCATAGAACTCGGGTATTATGATGATCCAGATGAGGACAAGTGATGGCTGCAATTAGCGTTGAGGGTTAAAAAACTCAGGAAGTTAAGGATGTATCAGCAGATTATATCGTGCTGGGACATAATACGGGATTTGAAAGCGATCTGATTTTGGAACTCTTAGGCAGCCTTACTCCCCAGCAGAGAGAACATGCCTTAAATATCCTGACGGAATTTCAGAAAGCGATGAAAGAAACTTAAAAAACATGCCGGCGCATGTTTAATGTGCCAGCATATTTTCTATAAATATCCCATACCCCTTGCTTGCGTCCTGTACCAATACATGAGTCACGGCTCCGATCAGATGGTGGTTCTGAATGATCGGCGCACCGCTCATGCCCTGGATGATTCCGCCGGTCAGCGCCAAAAGCTCCGGATCCGTCACCTCCAGTTCTATTCCCCGGTTTACATTGTCATGATCCAGATGTATCCCGGTAATCTCCACATCATAATACTTGGGGGTGCCGTCCACGCTGCACAGAATCTGTGCCGGCCCATTCTCAATATCCTGCTTCAGGCCGATGGGCAGAGCTTCTTCCGTCCCCAGGGCCAGCGCCTTATCATTACAGTGTCCGAAGATGCCCTCCGTTCCATTATAATCAATATCTCCCAGGATCCGATCCGGACTGTAGACAATCATGCCGGTCATCTCCCCCGGCTCCCCGTCCCTGCCCTTTTTGATGGCTATGATCTCTGTCTGATACAGGGTACCGTCGTCCAGATTCATCAGCGTACTGGTATCCACATCATTGATCCCATGCCCCAGAGCGCCGAAGTTGCCGTCCGCATCAATATAAGTCATAGTGCCCACTCCCTGGGCATTGTCCCGAATCCAGACCCCCAGCTTGTACTTTCCATCCGCATTCTGTATAGGCTGCGCCTTTACCTCCATGATCTCTTCGCCCCTCTTGATCTGCAGCGTTACCTCCCGGCCCCCGCACGCCTCGATTCGGCTGACAAAGTCATTTTTATCCGAAACTGGCTCCCCGTCCAACTGCAGGATATAATCCCCGGATTTCAGTACATATTTGGCCGGACAGTAGCTGATGCCGTCCGTGCCCTGGAAGTCTCCTACACCTACCACCAGCAGCCCCTCCGCTTTCACATAGATCCCGATGGGTACGCCCACTGGTGTCAGCTCCTGCTCGTCGATGACCTGGATACCCACCTGCTTAAAGGGCAGGATGCCGAAGATTTTCACATTCATCTGATAGCTTTGATCCGAGCTCATTTTCATGGTCACCTGGCGGCTCAGGTCAATGCTTACCGAACCCGCCGGGATATTGGACTCGTCCTGACCGCTCACTGCCACCATTTCCCCGATCAAGGGCACGCCCAGATCAATGGTCTGTTCCACATCTGCTTTTATCCGCAGCACCGAGGGAATCTGATTGTACAGATCATAGTAGCCGATGCTTCCCAGGGCGAGACTGGCGCATACCAGTACGCCGCACAGGCTATAGCGATAGATCCGGCGCCTTCTCCTGCGTCTGCGCCAACTATCCAGCAATACCACCATATCCGCTCCTGCCTGAGTCTTTATCCCTGTATTTTCCTGTTCAATATGTTCAATATCTGCTTTTTTTCTGAATTTTTTCCACATAAAAATCACACACTTTCGCTGGTTTATCTCTGCAAATAGTGTGTGATTATTTTTTGCTCTTTAATCAATGAAAATTATGGCTTTCCATAAAATTTTGTTGAAATTTTACTTTACCTTATGCCGCAGGGCCTGCTGCCGCATCTCTCTGGCATTGCCCAGCACCGCATCCGTCATACCGTCGCCGCCCAGAAGCCTTCCCAGCTCCTGCAGATTCTCTTCCCCCTCCAGCTGCCGGATCCGGGTAACGGTTATTTCCCCCTGCACTTCCTTTTCAATGACAAAATGCCGATCAGCCATAGCAGCAATCTGCGGCAGATGGGTGATACAGATTACCTGATGGGCATGGGCCACGCAGTCCAGCTGCTCCGATACCTTCCATGCCGTTTTCCCGCTGATTCCCGCATCAATTTCGTCAAAGATCAGCGTATCAATATCATCCCGGCTGGCCAGTACCGTCTTGATTGCCAGCATGATCCGGGACAATTCGCCGCCGCTGGCGATCTGCGCCAGAGGCCTTACCCCTTCGCCCGGATTGGTGGAAATCAGGAATTCCACCTCATCCCAGCCCTTCGCACTGACTCCCTGCTGCTCCTGTACCCGGATCTGCAGCTGCACATTCAGAAAGTTCAATCCCTTTAAGGCCTCCGTCAGCACCTCTGTCAGGCCTGCTGCGTTCTCCCTGCGGATCCGGGTCATTTCCCCACAGGCCTGATCAAGCTGCGCCTGCGCCTCTGCAAGCTCCTGCTCCAGCCCGGCGATATACCGGTCATAGTCCGCCAGCTTTTCCAGCCGCCGGCATCTTTCCTCATATCCCTGCAATACCTGTTCCAGCGTATTCCCGTATTTATCCTTCAGACGGTTGATCTGGTTCAAACGCTCCTGGGTGAGGCGGAAGTCTTCCTCCTCCCACTCAAGGCCCTCCCGGTACTGCGCCGCATCCCGGTTATAATCATTTAACAGATCCTCTATCTGGCTTAGCTGCTCTGACAGCTGTTCCAGCTCCTGATCATATTCCGCTATACTGCGGATGCATCTTAATGCTCTGCTGATTGCGCTGCCTGCGCCGCCCTCCTCATTGCCTGCATACCGCTGTGCCTCTCCCAGGGCTTCGGTAATCTTTTTGCTGTTCGCCATCCGCCTGTAGGTATCCTCCAATATCCCATCCTCCCCGGGTACCAGATGGGCCTCCTCGATCTCCTGCTTCTCAAAAGCCAACAGATCCTGCTCCCGTTTAATCGTCTCCTGATCCAGACGGTTTTCCTCCAGCTCCTCCCGAAGCCTTTTCACAGCCAGATACCGCTGTGCCACCAGCTCGAGCTGCTTCTGCGCCGGTATTCCTCCGTAGGCGTCCAGGATTTCCATATGTTTCCTTTTCTGCAGCAGGGATTGGTGCTCATGCTGACCGTGAATATCAATCAGCAGCTCTGCAACCTCCTTCACCTGACGGGCCGTAACAGTCTCTCCATTGATGCGGAATATATTTTTCCCCGGCTGCATCCGGCGGCTGATCAGCACCATATCCTCTTCCAGGGGGATCTCCAGCTCCTTAAGCTTCTCCCGCAGTGCCAAATCCCCGGCCTGACAGGTAAACATCAGCTCCACCAGAGCGCTTTGGGCCCCATGGCGCAGCATCTCCCTGTCAAATCTGGCGCCCAACGCCAGATTGACCGAACCGATCAAAATGGACTTGCCCGCACCGGTCTCACCGGTGAGAATATTCAGTCCCCCGCCAAATTCCACCTCCGTCTCCTCAATCAGAGCCAGATTTTTCACATGTAAGCTTACTAACATAACTTTCCTCCAAGGCCTTCCCGCAGTTTCCGACTCCCTGTAGTAAAGAAACCGCCGCAGCCGGCTTCCCGCCGGCTACCCTTGTAATAACTCCCGGATCCGTTCCATCAGCCGCTGTGTATCCTCCACGGTACGCACCGCCATCATGATGGTGTCATCCCCCGCAATGCTGCCCACGATCTCCTGAAAATGCATGGCGTCAATCGCAGCGGCTACTGCCATGGCCATACCGGAGACCGTCTTCATCACCAGAATATTCTGTGCCATATCCATGGAAACAAAACCATCCTTTAATACCCGAATGTACTTATCCTCCATGTGGTTTTTCTCTTCCTGATGCAGTGCGGTATATTTCTGCTTTCCCTTACCGGCAGGCACCTTGGAAAGCTTCAGTTCCCGGATGTCCCGGGACACAGTGGCCTGGGTCACCTCAAAGCCGGCGGCCCTCAGCTCTCCAGCCAGCTCCTCCTGCGTCTCAATCTCCCGGCGATTGATAATCTCCAATATCTTATTGTGTCGCAGCCTTTTCAGATTCATGCCGCCTCTTCGCTCCTTTCCCTATGTGCATTAACGATTCATTCACTCATTCTCCCGCAGCTTGCGGTGCAGCACATCCAGGAAGCTGACCTTGTTCACCGACAGGATCTCCGTGGTCTTCTCCGATTTCACGATCCGTATCCAGTCTCCGGTGCTCATGGGCACCACATGGGAACCGTCAAAATTGGCCGTCACCTGCTGTCTCCGGCCATCCCGTCCAGGGGGAATCCTGATCTCAATCACGTCCTCCGGCGACAGGATGATACTCCTGCTGCTGAGGGTGTGGGGACAGATCGGCGTCAGGATGATCAGCCGGGAGGAAGGCTCTGCGATAGGGCCGCCTGCAGACAGATTGTAGCCCGTAGAGCCGGTGGGGGTGGTAATGATCACACCGTCGGCGCTGTAGTCCTTGAGGAACTGTCCGTTCACATAGACATGAAGCTTGATGACCTGCAGTGCACCGCTTCGGGAAATAACAATATCATTTAAAGACCAGTCCTGTATAACGCTGCCGTCCTGACCATAGATCCTGCCGTTGAGCATCATCCGGCTCTCCGATTCCACCTCCCCCGCCATCAGCTGATCCAGCGCTTCCTCCATACAACCCGGCTCCACCTCAGTCATATAGCCCAGGGTTCCCAGATTGACGCCGATCAGGGGAATATTGGCCTTTTTCACATCCCATGCCGCCTGCAGCATGGTGCCGTCCCCCCCAAGCACGATCATACAGTATGCGTCCGCAGGAAAGGAAAGCTCCTGCTCCTGCCCTTCCTCCGGATGGCTGTCACAGGGCGTTCCCCCATGATATCCGCAGCAGGTGCCCCTGTTTTGCAGCATCACCGTGCATTTATGCCCATGGGACTCCAGATAGCTGCGGATCCGCTCCGTCGTCTCCATGCTTTTATCCTTATAACAGTTGGTATATATCAGAAAATGCTTCATATTCATCCCCAAACTTAAGCCGCTGATACGGCTTATCTTTTATCGAGACTCTCATGAGCCCGGGACACAACGCTTTCAATGCGCTCCGGCCACTCCCCCTGCCAGGAGAATCCGGTCTGCTGCGCCGTAATCTGTTTCAGGCGCTCCTGGGCCTCCTGCTCGCTTAACGGGGGCAGCTTGCGGCAGTACTCCCCATCCTTCTGCAGATGCACCAGATATTCAATATTCCCCTCCGGTCCCTTGATGGGAGAATGCTCCAGATGCAATACGGCAAAACCGATATCAGCTGCAAAATCCATCACCTTATGGATCACCTCTTCATGTACGAAAGGATCCCTGACCACTCCTTTTTTCCCCACCTTCTCCCGGCCGGCCTCAAACTGGGGCTTAATCAGACACACCATCTGTCCGCCGTCCCCCAGAAGATTCCGGGCAGGCAGCAGGATCTTGGTCAGAGAGATAAAGGATACATCCACGGAGGCAAAATCCAGTTCCTCCCGGATATCCTGGGGCACCATGTAACGGAAATTGGTTTTTTCCATGCAGACCACCCGTTCGTCACTGCGCAGCTTCCAGTCCAGCTGTCCATGCCCAACATCCACAGAATAGACCTTCTTTGCCCCATTCTGCAGCATACAGTCGGTAAAGCCGCCGGTGGAAGCGCCGATATCCATACACACCAGCCCAGTCAGGGAAATATCCCAGCAGTTTACGGCTTTTTCCAGCTTCAGTCCGCCCCGGCTTACATATTTCAGCTGCGATCCCCTGACCTCCAGCTGTATTTTGCTTTCTTCAAACATACTGCCGGCCTTGTCCTCTTTCTGGCCGTTCACATAGACATTGCCGGACATAATAATGGCCTTCGCCTTCTCCCGGGAAGGAGCATAGCCCTGACTTACCAGAATCACATCCAAACGTTCCTTCATAACTTACCTCACTGCGTCACTCCATCTTTTCCAGAATCCTCCGGCAGATGCTGTCTGCGTCCATGCCGATCTCGCTCTTTAGCTTCTCCACATTTCCATGCTCAATATAGGCGTCCGGCAATGCGATCTGGAGATATTCCACTCCAAGGTTTTCCTCATTTATGCACTGAAGCACCTTTTCTCCATAACCGCCTGCAGATACGTTCTCCTCTAAGGTCACGATCAGCTGATGCTCCCTGCTGGCCTCCCGCAGGGCCTGGGTATCAATGGGCTTTGCGAAACGGGCATTGAGCAGACTGACCTGCAGCCCCTTCGCTTTCAGCTTCTCCCTGACCTGCTCCGCCGTCTTTACCATGCTGCCCACGGCAAACAGGGCGATCTCCCGCTCCCGGTAGATCCATTCCGCTTTCCCCAATACCACCGGCTCCCGGAATTCCTTCAGCCCGTCATAGGCTTCTCCCCGGGGATAACGGATGGCAATGGGCCCTCCAAAGTTCATGGCATATTTCAGCATATCCGCCAGCTCCCATTTGTTCTTCGGCGCACATACATGCATATTGGGAATGCTGGTCAGGTAAGAAAGGTCAAAGATCCCCTGATGGGTTTCGCCGTCACTGCCCACCAGCCCTGCACGGTCAATGGCGAAAATCACCGGAAGATTCTGGATACATACATCATGCAGGATCTGATCGTAAGCCCTCTGCAGGAAGGAGGAATACACCGCCACCACCGGCTTCATGCCCCCTGCCGCCAATCCGGCCGCAAAGGTCACCGCATGCTCCTCGGCGATTCCCACATCAAAAAAGCGCTCCGGATACCTATTGCGAAACCGCTTCAGCCCTGTACCGTCCGGCATGGCTGCGGTGATAGCCACCAATTTTTCATCCCGGTCTCCCATCTTGCACATCACCGTGGCAAATACATCCGTATAGCTGGCTTTGGCATGGGGTGTGGTGGGCAGTCCGGTCTCCACATCAAAGGGCTCCGCTCCATGAAACCTGGCCGGGTGCCTCTCCGCCGGGGCATAGCCCCTGCCCTTCTGGGTGATGGCGTGAATCATCACCGCTCCCCGCACTCGCTTAGCCTCCTGGATCACCCGGATCAGAGCCGGAATATTATGTCCGTCCACAGGCCCTAGGTATGTAAGCCCCATATCCTCAAAAAGCATGCCCGGGATTACCAGCTGCTTAAAGCTGCTTTTGGCCCTGCGGATACCGGATACCATATTATCCCCTCTGGGAGTTCCCCGCAGCGCATCATAAATGCCCTTTTTCAGATCCAAATAGCTGTCCGCCGTGCGGATATTATTCAGATATTTGGATACCCCGCCCACATTTTCGGAGATGGACATGTTATTGTCATTGAGGATGATGATAAAATTGGTCTCCAGCTTTCCCGCATTGTTCATCGCCTCATAAGCCATACCGCCGGTCATGGAACCGTCGCCGATAACGGATACGATGTTATGGGTCTGCCCCTGGATATCCCTGGCCTTCACCAGACCAAGGCCTGCGGAGATGGAGGTGGAGCTGTGTCCCGTATCAAAGGCGTCGCAATTACTTTCCTTGCGCTTGGGAAAGCCGCTCATGCCATGAAACTGGCGCAGACAGTCAAAGCCGTCCTTGCGCCCGGTCAGTATCTTGTGGGTGTAGGACTGGTGCCCCACATCCCAGATGATCTTATCCTCCGGCAGCTGCAAGGCCAGATGCAGAGCCATGGTCAGTTCAACTGCCCCCAGATTGGAACCCAAGTGCCCTCCCGTTATACTGATCTTTCGGATCAGAAAATCCCGGATCTCCTGCGCAAGCTCCCCATAAGCTTTCGGATTTATGTTTTTGATATCATTTACCTTCTGTATCTGCTCTAAATACATGTGATTTACCTCACGGGAAACTATTTTCTGCGATGAATCAGAGATGCCGTCAGGGCCTGTAAGAAGCTGCTGTCCCCCTCCATGGAATCCAGGATCTCCATGGCCTCCCGGGACATCTGCTCCACCTCTTTGGCTGAAGCCTCCATGCCTTTTATGCTCACATAGGTCTGCTTATGGTTCCTCTCATCGCTGCCGATGGGCTTGCCCAGCTCTTCCATGGTACCTGTTACATCCAGGATATCGTCCTGGATCTGGAAAGCAATACCGATATCGTAGGCGCATCTCTCCATCTGCCGGATCTGCTCTTCATCCGCCCCGGCCATGATGGCGCCCACCATCATGGCCGCCTGAATCAGCGCAGCAGTCTTATTTTCATGGATAAAAAGCAGCTGCTCCATGGATACCTGTGCTTTTTCCTCGGCTTCAATATCTGCGGTCTGTCCCCCGATCATGCCGTAAACCCCGGCTTTCTGGGCCAGCAGAGCCACAGCCCTGGCACTGCGCTGCATATAGTCAGCTTTTCCGGCCGGAGTCTGAGTCTCCTGCCCGCCAAGGAAAAATGTCTTCATGGCCGTCTCCCAGGCAAGGTTCAGCAGGCCGTCCCCCGCCAGGATCCCCATAGCCTCCCCATATACCGCATGGGTGGTTCTGCGTCCCCGGCGGTATTCATCATTATCCATAGCCGGCAGATCATCATGCACCAGGGAGTAAGTGTGGATCATCTCAATAGCCGCCATCAGCGGTTCGATCTCCTGCCCCTCGCCCCCCAGCATCCGGTATACCTCCTGCATCAGCATGGGCCGAAGCCGCTTGCCCCCTGCTAATACACTGTAATTCATAGCTTCCAGCACCGTACGCTGCAATCCCGTCTCCCTGGGAAGATATTTTTTTAGGATCTCTTCAATATCCGCTGCTTTGCGCTGTATCATCTCCTGTATCTGTTCCATTCTATCCTCCTCGCTAACGGGCATCCAAAGGCTCCGGAGTGCCGTCCTCCGTCAGCTTCAGCACCTGCTTCTCCACCCGGTCAATCTGGTCATTACAGTCCTTTAACAGCTTCATACCCTCACTGTAGCCTGCAAATGCCTCCTCCAGGGAGATCTCGCCGTTTTCAAGGCGCTGTATGATCGTCTCCAATTTGGTAAAATTCTCCTCAATACTTGCCATCCGCTTCTCCTTATCCCTTTTCCGGTATCCTGTCCCGCCCCATATCTCCGGCTTCTTCCCGCTCTTCTACTCTGGCCCTGATCCGGCCGTCCGTTACCTGAATCGTCAAAAGCTGTCCCGGCTCGGCTTCCCATATGGATCTGACCGCCCTTCCCTGCCCGTCCGTCACATAGCTATAGCCGCTGCTCAGCTTCTGCAGAGGGGACAGCCCCTTCATCTGTTCAATATAAAGCGCCATACGGTGGCGCTTTTGTGTGAGCACATCCTGCATGCCCCGCTGCAGCCGCTCCTCCAGCTGCATCAGATAGGTACGCTTCTCCCGGAGCCTGCTTCCCGGACTCACAACCTTCAGCTGCAGCTCATAACTCCTGACAAGCTCCCGCTTCTCGGTCAGCCGTCGCTGCATCCCCAGATACAGCTCTTTGCGGGCATTCTCCAAGCTTTCTGTAAACTGCCGGATATCATATACTGCCAGTTCAGCCGCCGCTGACGGTGTGGGCGCCCGCAAATCCGCCACATAATCAATGATGGTGGTGTCCGTCTCATGTCCCACTGCAGAGATGATGGGTACGGAGCAGTCAAATACAGCCTGCGCCACCTCTCTCTCATTAAAAGCCCACAGATCCTCAATGGAGCCGCCCCCTCTGCCCACGATCATCACATCCACTCCCTGCTTTTCCAGAGCACGGATGCCCCGAACAATGCTGGCGGCTGCCTGCTGTCCCTGTACAATCGCCGGATAGAGAAGGATCTGCACATAGGGATTGCGCCGGGTGGCAATCTGGATAATATCCCTTACTGCCGCACCGGTATCCGCCGTCACCACTCCCAGGGTACGGATAAAACGGGGAATGGGCTGCTTATACTCCTGGGCAAACATGCCCAGCTCCTCCAGTTCCCGTTTCAGCTGCTCATAGCGTTCATACAGCGCTCCGGCGCCGTCCAGCACGATCTGCTTCGCATAGAGCTGGTATTTGCCGTCCCTCTCATACACATCCACCATACCGCCCACAATCACCTGCTGGCCCTCCTGCATCCGAAAGGTGAGGCCGCTGCGGTTACCGGCAAACATGACGCAGTTCAGGGTGCCTTTTTGATCCTTTAACGTAAAATAAATATGTCCAGAGGAATGATATTTGCAGTTGCTCACCTCTCCTTTGACAAAGAGGGCCTGCAGCATATAATCCTGCATGAACATATTCTTAATATACGCATTTACCTGCGTAACCGTATATACACTGCGTGCCATCACTGCTGCTCTCCGTCAGCGGAGGGCAGAAATTTGGCCAGCACAGCATTGACAAAGGCACCGGAATTATCCTGGCCATATTTTTTAGCCAGCTCCACCGCCTCATTGATTGCCACATTGACAGGCACATCCTGATCATATAGGATCTCATAGACCCCCAGACGAAGCAGCGTCACCTCCACTTTTCCCATGCGGCTGATGCTCCATCCCTCAGCTTTCTCATTGATCATACTGTCGATCTGGGGCAGCTTCTCCTGAATCCGTCCGTATTTTTGGGTGATGTAGGCAATATCCCTGTCCCGGGCCGCCAGTCCATCCTCCTCCACCGGCTGCTTTATCTGCTCCTGGAACAGATCTGTCTGCTGAGGCATCTCCTCCCATGCATGAAATTCCACACGAAAAAGCAGTCTGAAAATCTGCTCTCTCTGCTCCCGTCGTCCCATAGCTCCTCTCTCCGCCTTCTTTCGTCTTAATTCACCTTTACCCCTACGATACGGATATTCACATCGCTGCAGGTAAGCCCCGTCATATTCTCCACGGCAGCCTTGACCTTGGCCTGTACCTTGCTGCAGGTAGCAGGGATATTATAGCCGTAGCGCAGTACCACTGCCAGATCCACTGTCACATTGCCGCCCAGCACATCCACTCTGACATATTTCTTCACCGGCCTTCCGGATACGCCCGCTGCGGGGGATACCCCTTCCACCTCGGTTGCTGCCAGGCTGGCAATCGTAGCCACCACATCGTCAGCGATCTTTACACTGCCCAAATTCTCATCCTCCTGCAGCACGACTGTTTTTCTATCTATTTCCTTTTCCATATTATTTCCTCCAAAGCATTTTCCTCATTGTAACACATTTTACCAGATCACTCAAGTGCAAAATAATCCCCCTGCATACCGCAAGCCCTGCTTGCGATACTGCCCAAATAGAAACGTGAAAAATCTCTGGTTTTTCACATTATCCTCCTAGGAAAACCAGAAGGTGACGGACAGCTGCTTTTCATTCCGGGCGTAATGCAGGGAGCTGCAGTCCTGCCCCAGGTAGGAAAATACCTCCTTCTGATCAATCAGATGCTCCAGAAGCTGACGGTATACCTCCTCCTGTGTACATTTCAGGGAGCCGTTTCCTCCAGGGAAGAAAACAGGCATCCCTCCCGGACATAATAATTGTCCCGGGTTGCCGTACATTCCGGCAGCGGCACATCCTGACCGGGCACATGGGTGCGGAGCAGCTGCTCGGTGGTTACGCACAGATAGTCATAGTTGACCTGGGGCATCCAGCCCCCGTCCCCCTCCTGCTCTTGGGTCTGCTGGTAGGAGGCGTCCCCCCAGGTTGCGTCCATATAATAGTATTCCCCGTTAAGGAGAAGCAAATTCCAGGCATGCCCTTCTCCCGGTTCCACCTGGCCTTGAATCAGCACACAGGGAACCCCCAGATGATTCAGCAAATATTGCGCAGCCTTGGCATAGCCCTGGCACACGGAAGCCCTGTTTACCAGCACGGAGTACAGATTCTGGTTATCAGGCGCATCCAGCACATAGTCGGTATTACAGATCAGAGTCTCATAGATATATCGAACCTTCTCATAATCGTCCTCTCCCTGAGGAGCCTGTGCCAACAGCTTCCCGGCCTCCTCCTGGATCTGCGCCCATCTGTCGGCACACTCCTGCATACTGTAGGTATAGCTGCCGGAAAACTCGATCTTCACCAGCTTATCCAGACGGCTGAAACGGGTATACCGATAACCGTCCACATAGAAGTACTCCGGATGATCCGCCAGCACATAGCAGAAGATCTGGTCGATGTCTTCCTCTGTCAATCCCGCCTCCAGACCAGCCGGCGACAACTCCTGATCCTGCTTGAAGCCTGCCAGGATCTGCTGGATATCCCGATACCATTGCTGCCGGGGTTCATCCAGATACTGAAAGCAATACTCCCAGGCATAGGGATCCGTATAATCCACCGCAGGCTCAGAAGCTTCCTCCTCCACACCCAGCAGCTCCTGCCAGGTTACTATGCGGGATTCCTCAGCTGCCTGAGGTGCTCCGCCACCGTAATCTACAGTATCTGCACGGGCTTCCCCGGCTAAGGCGTCCCCCTCCTGTGAAGTCATCTCCCCCTGCCGGGGGCCGCAGGCCGCCAGAAGCAGCACTGCCAGGAGCAGCGCCATATCGGGGAAGACCCTCTTTTTCCCATATATGATTCTAAGTGGCACTCTTTCAAATCTGCGCAATCGGCTGCCTCCCTCCCCGGTTCTCCCGCAACGCTTACTGCCTGCCAAACTCCGACAGCACCAGACCCTTATTCCGATCCAGTGTCATGCCGATGCTCCAGGAATTTACAAACAGCAGCAGCGGATTTCCTTTCATATCCTTGACCTTCTTCATATCGGATGTCCCGGTCAGCTTCTCCACATCCACCTCATCCTTGTTTTCGATCCAGCGGATATGCTCGTAGGGCAGGGTGTCCAGACGGGTCTCCACATTATATTCATTTTCCAGAC
>CALWLO010000053.1 GCA_944381545.1 uncultured Acetatifactor sp.
GTGGGGGTATCCATGGGAGAGCCGGATGAGGTCTGGGTGGAGCGTATTGCAGATTTGAAGAAATACCAGGTAAATAAAAGGGTGATGGAAAATGCAGGGTCCCAGGCTATTTTCATGCATTGTCTGCCTGCCTTCCATGATCTGAAGACCCAGATCGGCGCAAAGGTGGGAGAAAAATTCGGCATCACCGAGATGGAAGTGACGGATGAGGTGTTCGAATCAGAGCAGTCCCTGGTATTTGAAGAGGCGGAGAACCGTATGCATACCATTAAGGCAGTGATGGCGGCTACACTTGGCGGGAGCAGTAGGTAAATGAAAGCAGAGATTCTGGCATTGCTCCGGGAGAGCGATGCGTATATCTCCGGACAGGAGCTGTGCAGCCGTTTCGGCGTGACCCGGTCCGCAGTCTGGAAAGCGATTCATCAGTTGAAAAAAGAGGGTTATGAGATCGAGGCGGTGCAGAACCGTGGCTATAAGCTGGTAAAGGCGGAGGTCTATGGAGAAAATGAACTGCGCAGCCGGATCCATACAGCCTGGGCGGGAGCGGAGCTGCATTTTTATCAGACCACTGCTTCCACCAATCTGCTGGCAAAGCAGGCCGGGGAGGAGGGAAAACCCCATGGCGCTTTGTTTGTGGCAGACGAACAAACTGCGGGGCGGGGCAGACGGGGCAGAAGCTGGCAGTCGCCCCCGGGTGCGAATATCTATTTTACCATATTGCTGCGCCCTCCGATAGCGCCGGAGCAGGCGCCTATGCTGACTCTGGTGATGGCCCATAGTGTGGCGGCTGCCATACGCAGGCTTACCCATATGGAAGCGGGGATCAAATGGCCCAATGATGTGTTGTTAGACGGCAAAAAGACCTGCGGCATCCTGACGGAGATGAGTCTGGAGAGGGAATATATCCATTATGTGGTCTGCGGTGTGGGGATCAATGTGGCTCCCCAGGAATTTCCCGAGGAGATCCGGGGGCATGCCACCTCTATTGAGGCGGCCTACGGGCAGTCCATATCCAAGGGGGAGCTGCTGCAGTATGTAATGGAAGAACTGGAGCGGGACTATGATGCCTTTCTTGCAGCCGGGGATCTGTCACCGCTGCTGGAGAGCTATAATAAATTGCTGGTAAATAGAAACCGCAGGGTGCGGGTGCTGGATCCCAAGGGAGAGTGGGAAGGAAAGGCCAGGGGGATCAATGCCAGGGGCGAGCTTTTGGTAGAGCGGTCCGGCGGCACAGTGACGGAGGTGTATGCCGGAGAAGTGTCGGTCAGGGGAAGCTGCGGGTATATATGAGGATTGGTATGGAACAGGAACGAGTAGTGCTCTGCGGAGCCAATGCGTATGAGCAGAAATATTATTTTAACGAAGCGTTTAAAGGGATTCCCCAGTCTATTCAGGAGGAGCTGCATATCATCTGTGTGCTGTTTACCGAAGAAGTGGGAGGGGTATTTACCATTGTGTTTGAGGGAGATGGTTCCGTATCCCTGGAGACCAATGCGGATGATGATGATATTTATTATGATGAGATCAGCAGCGGTCTGCTGGTGTCGGAGATCCGCAGGAAGCGCCGGGAACTTTTGGAATCCCTGAGTCTGTATTATCGGGTATTTATCCTGAAAGAGGATCTGTCCGGGATGCTGGAGGAACAGGAATAGTTTTGCGGCAGGGGCAAAGGCGGCAGCTTGGGGATCCCTGCAGAGGATTGAGAGAAAACAGGAATAAATCGTGATAGTGAGGAAAAGCATGAGCGCATTACAGATAGGGGATGTAACCCTGGAAAATAACGTGATCTTGGCTCCTATGGCAGGTGTGACTGACCTGCCATTTCGCATCTTATGCAAGGAGCAGGGGGCAGGGTTGATCTGCATGGAGATGGTCAGTGCGAAGGCCATCTATTATCACAACAAAAATACGCAGCAGCTCCTGGAGATCCATCCAAAGGAAATGCCGGTATCGTTGCAGCTGTTTGGATCGGATCCGGATATTATCAGTGAGATGGCAAAGCGGATTGAAGAACGCCCTTTTGCCATTCTGGATCTGAATATGGGCTGCCCGGTGCCCAAAGTGGTGAATAACGGCGAGGGTTCCGCCCTGATGAAGGATCCGAAGCTGACAGAAGAGATTTTGACCAAGCTGGTAAAGGCCATCCGAAAGCCGGTAACAGTAAAAATACGCAAGGGCTTTGACGAGGAGCATGTCAATGCCGTGGAGATCGCTCGAATCGCAGAAAGCTGCGGCGTGGCGGCAGTGGCGGTGCATGGACGCACCAGGGCGCAGTATTACAGCGGCCAGGCGGACTGGGATATCATCGGGGCGGTAAAGGATGCGGTGAAAATCCCGGTGATCGGCAACGGGGATGTGACCGGGCCCCAGGCGGCGGAAGCACTGATCCGGCACACGGGCTGTGACGGCGTCATGATCGGCAGGGCGGCCCAGGGCAATCCTTGGATCTTTCGGGAAGTCACCCGGTATCTGGAGACCGGCATGATTCCCCCCAGACCCACTGTGCAGGAGATGAAAGAGACTTTGCGTCGCCATGCGGCGCTTCAGCTGGAATATAAGGGGGAATATACGGCTGTGCGGGAAATGCGCAAGCACCTGGCCTGGTATACGGCAGGCTATCCTCACTCGGCTCATTTTCGCCGAAGGATCAATACCATGGAGACCATGGAGGAGCTGCTGGCTGGGATTGAAGAGATCTTTGCGGAATAGGAATTGCAGTCAGGCAGTGCATAAATTTTCAGAGAAGCACATAGATTATGGCATGGAGCATGTGGTATATCTGATGGTAAAAAAAGGAAACAGGGGAAACAGGGAGCCGGTAACGGTGGAGCGTCTGCAGCTGGAGCAGGTAATCTTAAGCCGGGTAATTTTGCTGGAGGCCTATCTGGAAGCCTGGCAGGAGCTTTCCCATGTATGTGGTGTGATACGGGACAAGATCCAGGAGCGATGTATGGAGGAACGCAGCAGGGAAAGCGTCAAAGCAGATCCGTTGTCCGATGCGAATGGGGAGCATATCCGTCCGAAAACGGCAGAGGCAGCAGGACTTCGGGAAATACACAGGTGTTTTCCGGATTATCAGGCCTGGGACAGGAGTTTTCAGAGATATCTTCAAAGTCACAGCCTCACCCAGGAGTGGCTGAGGGTATGGCGTATACCTGTTTACAGCGGCAGCGGTGTGTCGGAGCAGCTGCAGCTGCTGACAAAATGGGTGGAAGGCTGGCAGAAGTTGTCCCAGATCCTGGTGCTGGGCTATGATCCCGGTATGCTGGTCTGGCTTCCGCAGCTGGCTCGCCGTGCCAGAGGGATACATTTTTACCTGGGCTATAAACCAAGAGGAATGGAGGAGATCCAGGACTGGATCTATGAAGAATATGGCTTGGTGATCAAATGGCAGGTGTTGGAAAGCAGAGACGGGACAGAGATGGAGACGGCGGAACACCGGATAGAGCCGGAACCGGACGCAGTGGGACAGGAGGCGGAGATATCACAAGAATTGTCGGGGCAGCCGGCGGAGAAAACGGCGGAAGCAAGGGGACAGCAGGCGAAAGCGATGCCTGGCAGGAGGGCGCAGTCATATCCGGGGCTTAGCCAGTATCTGCGCAGCTACCGGAATCCTTGTCTGGTGATTGATCTGACCGGATTGGCGGATATTTCCGTGACGGGGCTTAAGCCCGGCAGTATGTGGTGGGATTTGGGAGCCATGGAGGAGAAAAGGCATCTGTTGGAGGATCGCCCGCTGGGAATACATTATTTTTCCCAGCAGACGCTGTGGCGGGATATGCCCAGCTGAACTGGTACTTGACACCATCAGGAAAATTCAGTATAATACGGTTTGCTATTTAGAAGAAGCTGGGTGTTTTAATATGGTAACTATTCAGAGCCCATTGGCAAAATAGCCTCTTTGAGGCTTTCCTTTTGCTCATGTATGGCTCTGAATCGTTACTTATTATAAGATGCCAGAGTCAAAAGGTCTAAACCCACATGAGCTTGCTCACAGGCGGATGAAAGACCTTGGGACCCGCCCCGATATGAGCATAAAAGTGGGATGTGTATCCCGCAATATGCGAATATTGGGCAGGATTGTGAGAGTACGCAGCACGGAACAATCCTTAGGCAATATAGCTAGGGGCTTTTGCCCCTAGCATCATTATAAAGATAAGGGAAAAGGAAGGGTATAGCAAGATGCAGGAAAAGAAAAATATTCTGACCTACGAGGGGCTGAAAAAGTATGAGGAAGAGCTTCATGAACTGAAGGTGGTAAAGCGTCAGGAGGTGGCCCAGAAGATCAAGGAAGCCAGGGAACAGGGGGATCTGTCTGAGAATGCGGAATATGACGCTGCAAAGGACGAGCAGCGGGATATTGAGGCCCGTATTGAAGAACTGGAAAAAATTCTGAAAAACGCAGAAGTAGTGGTGGAGGAAGAGGTGGATCTGGATAAGATCAGCATCGGCTGCCGGGTGAAGCTGCTGGATATTGAGTTCAGTGAGGAGCTGGAATATAAGATTGTGGGTTCTACCGAAGCCAACAGTTTAAAGGGTAAGATTTCCAATGAGAGTCCTGTAGGTAAGGCTCTGCTGGGGAAGAAAATCGGCGAAACCGTAGAGGTGGAGACCCAGGCTGGCGTATTTTCTTATAAGATTCTGGAGATACAGAGAAGCAACTAAAAAGAAAAACAACGGAACGCATAATAGGAGATAAGAAAGTGGCAGAAGCACAGAATAATCAGGTAATGCAGGAACAACAGCAGGATATTGGCCAGCTGCTGAAGGTGAGAAGGGAGAAGCTTGCAAATCTGCAGGCAGCAGGGAAGGATCCTTTTCAGATCACAAAATATGATGTAACGCATCACAGCAAGGAGATCAAAGAGCATTATGCAGAATTGGAGGGAAAGACCGTCCGTATTGCCGGCAGGGTGATGTCCAAGCGCATCATGGGTAAGGCGTCTTTCTGCAATATTCAGGATCTGCCCGGCAATATTCAGTGTTATGTGGCAAGGGACTGCATCGGTGAGGAGGCCTATGCAGATTTTAAGAAGTATGACGTGGGTGATATTGTAGGTATTGAGGGGGAAGTATTTACCACGAAAACCGGAGAGATCTCTGTACATGCCTCCCATGTAACGCTGCTGACCAAGAGCCTGCAGATCTTGCCGGAGAAGTATCACGGTCTGACCAATACGGACATCCGTTACCGTCAGAGATACACTGACCTGATTATGAATGCGGAGGTAAAGGATACCTTCATCAAGCGCTCCCGGATCATCAAGGAGATTCGGAATTTTCTGGACGGCAGAGGTTTTATGGAGGTGGAGACCCCCATGCTGGTATCTAATGCAGGCGGTGCGGCTGCAAGACCCTTTGAGACCCATTACAATGCCCTGGACGAGGACGTTAAGCTGCGGATCTCTCTGGAACTGTATCTGAAGAGACTGATTGTGGGCGGGCTGGAGCGTGTCTACGAGATTGGCCGTGTGTTCCGTAATGAAGGTGTGGATACCCGCCATAATCCTGAGTTTACTTTGATGGAGCTGTACCAGGCGTATACCGACTATGAGGGCATGATGGAGCTGACCGAGAGCATGTTCCGCTATCTGGCAGAGACTGTATGCGGCAGCAGTGTGATCACCTATAACGGTATAGAGATTGATTTTGGCAGGCCCTTTGAGCGCATTACCATGAATGACTGCATTAAGAAGTTTGCAGGGGTGGATTTTGATACAGTGGACGGCGATGAAGCTGCCAAGGCAATTGCAGACCAGCACCATATTGCATATGAGGCCCGCCACACCAAGGGCGATATTATCAATCTGTTTTTTGAGGAGTACTGCGAGAAGAATCTGATCCAGCCCACCTTTGTGATGGATCATCCTCTGGCCATCTCTCCGCTGACCAAGAAAAAACCGGAGGATCCCGAAAAGGTGGAGCGTTTTGAGCTGTTTATCAATAGCTGGGAGATGTGCAACGCCTACTCTGAGCTGAATGATCCCATCGACCAGAGGGAACGCTTTGCCGTCCAGGATGCGGCTTTCGCCGCCGGGGATGAGGAGGCCAACCACACAGACGAGGACTTTTTAAATGCCCTGGAGATTGGCATGCCGCCCACCGGAGGTATTGGCTACGGCATCGACCGCCTGGTAATGCTGCTGACGGACTCGCCGGCGATCCGGGATGTGCTGTTGTTCCCAACGATGAAGAGTTTGTCTTGATGGAGAAGGACGTAGCTTGACGTGGTAATCCGTAGTCAGACGGAGAAAGACGAATCAGGACGTGTTGACCCTGATCGATACGATTTCTGACAAACGTGTCGGAACCTGTCGGAAGCTTATGTAAAGGCAATAAAACGGTTCATGCAACGCGACGGAACACGTCGTACAGCAGGAAACAATCCAAATAAATATCAGCAGAGTATCGAAGGAACAGCTTTCGAGAACGCTTAATCAGGCACTTACTTTAGGAAACTAAGGTAGGTGCCTTTTTTGCGTTAATGGGATTGGGAAAGTAGCTATTTTCAAGCGCAGAAAGGAAAAAAGAAGTCTATGGGAAAGAAGAAAGAAGAGATTGAAGCCGAAAAGAAGAGAGAAATTGTCAGACAACTTCGAAAGGGTCCGGATCTCGAACAGTATGTTGAGGGTAAAAAGCGGAAATTCACCACTTATGCCCGTGGCGCAAGCCTCTATTCCATGAACTATTATTCGTTTGTGAATCTGGCTAAAGAAGCCGGGGCAAATATCCAAATTAAGAAAAAGGTAATTGTTGATCTCGATATTCTTGAAAAATATATCGAGGAGCAGTGCAGAGAGGAAGGTACTGAAAATGTATAACAGGAAAAAATTAGATGATCAGGATAACAGCAAGATTGAGAATATCGCAAAACTGGTTCCGAATGGCAAGAAAAAATGGGTTCGGTACGACGAGGGTGCAGTTCTCTATTCTATGGGAATCAATTCATTCAGACAACTGGCAAAAGATGCGAAAGCTATATATCGCGTGAACCGTATTGTTCTTGTAAATACGGAAAAAGTAGATGAGTATTTGGAACTCATGTGTGCGGATGATCCGTCAGATTTTTAAGGAGGTAGATGGCTATGTGTAAGGTGATTGCTATTGCAAATCAAAAAGGTGGAGTCGGAAAAACAACTACTACCGTAAATCTTGGAATCGGTCTTGCGAGTGAAGGTAAAAAGGTTCTCTTGATCGATGGAGACCCTCAGGGATCGCTTACGATCAGTCTCGGTTACAGAGAGCCGGATAGACTGGAGTTTACTTTGGCATCTCTTTTGTCAGAGATTATGGAAGAACAGAAACCATCGGTTAGTAAAACCATAATCCATCATGAGGAAGGTGTAGACCTTATTCCAGCCAATATTGAGTTGTCGGCTTTGGAGATCAATCTTGTAAACGTTATGAGCAGAGAAGTGATGCTTAGAAGCCTCTTAGAGACAATCAAGTCGGAATATGACTATATCATAATCGACTGTATGCCTTCGCTTGGAATGCTTACGATAAACGCTCTGGCCTGTGCGGATAGCGTGCTGATACCGGTCCAGGCAGCCTATTTACCTGTAAAAGGTTTGGAACAGTTGATAAAGACGATAGGCCGTGTACAGCGTCGATTGAATAAGAAATTATCCATAGAAGGAATTCTTCTTACTATGGTAGATTCCAGAACAAATTATGCCAGGGATATTTCTCAGTTGGTGGTTGATACTTATTCAGACCAGCTTGGCGTTTTTGATACATTGATCCCTCTTTCTGTAAGAGCTGCAGAGATCAGCGCAGAGGGTTCCAGCATTTATCAATATGATCCAAAAGGAAAAGCAGCTACTGCATACAGAACATTGACGGGGGAGGTGATCAGCCATGGCTAAAAGAGTAGGTCAGAAAATTAAAATGACATCCATCGATGAATTGCTGGGAGTTCCAACAATCACAGGATGCGATGAAATTGAAGTGGCCCGAATCCATCCATTTAAGGATCATCCATTCAAAGTTTTGGATGATGATAAGATGCATGATCTTGTAGAAAGTATTATGATGAATGGTGTACTGGTTCCTGTCACGGTACGTCCTTTGGAAGACGGTGATTATGAGATGATCTCCGGTCACCGACGGTTATTCGCGGTAAATCAGATCGGTTTAGAGAAGATCCCGGCTATCGTAAAAGAATACGATGATGATGAAGCGGTTTTGGCCATGGTGGATTCCAATCTGCAGAGAGAAGAGATTCTTCCAAGCGAGAAAGCATTTGCATATAAGATGAAGTATGATGCGATGCGAAGAAAAGCAGGCCGACCTTCCAAAAATAATTCCTCCCAATTCGGGAGAAATTTTCAGACTGATATTGTTCTTGCCGAACAGGTTGGTGAAAGCCGAGGACAGTTGCATCGATATCTTCGCCTGGTGGAGCTGATCCCGCCAATACTTGATCTGGTAGATAAGAAGGCTTTGGCTCTGGCCACAGCTGTTGAGGTATCTTTTCTGGATCATAAGATACAGGCAATGCTTTATGATTATATGTTGGAAAATGATATCTGCAAGACATTTCAGATTTTTGCAGTCAGGGACTATCTGAAGGAACACGATACAATAAGTAAAATGGAGCTGATTAGGATCCTGAATGAGAATGCTCCTTTAAATGAGAATAACAGATTTCAAAAGATAACCCTTACAAAGGATAAGTTAAGGGAGTTCTTTCCGGTCTTCTATACAAAGTCTCAGATGGAGAATGTACTGTTCAAATTGCTTGAGGACTGGAAGAAGGAGAACGCAGATACGGAGGGATGATCATGTTTGTACTTCGGAAATTATTGAAGTTTATATTATTACCGGTTTCGCTAGTGCTCTTTTTGATGAAGTGGGGTGTAGAGCTGGCTCTTCATCTGACCGGAGCAGTGATCGGTCTTCTCATTCTTTTAGTAGTGGGCTTCTTTGTATATGCTCTGTTTACCCAGAGATGGACGGATCTGCTCATATTAGGAATTATCTTTGCTGGAATAGTGGCGGTTCTCTTTCTATGCGTATTGCTGCAGGAAACCTGCGATTCCTTAAGGGAGAAGATTCGAGAATTGTGATGCGTGTAGCAGGATATTTTACACAGGGGGCAATGCTCTCTGTGTAAAAATATCTTGTGTTTTGATTGGGGCTGTGATAATCTCTAATTGCAAGAGGCATAATAGGTTAAACTCAAAACATTGTTTGTGTGGGTTTATCATTGTTTATGAAAGTGAATGATGATAAACAGAGGAAAACAAAGAATTTAGTTTAATTTATATTGTCTGGTATCGTATGTGCCCTAATACGTGGGGGTATTGTATCTTGCCAGGCTATTTTTGTGCCTCTTAGTAGATTAATACATCACTAGGAGGATTTTTTTATGAACACAAACGATCTTAATTACGTCCAGAATCACATCGATTACAGATTCAAGAATCTGGATCTGCTGCAACAGGCATTTATTCGGAGGTCGTATTCCGAAGAACATGGCGGCGGGGACAACGAAGTATTAGAGTTTATCGGAGATAAGGCATTAGACCTTATGGTTGTAAAGTTCCTGTCCGATAAATATGGCTATTTTGACCATGAGGATGAAGAGGATAACAATGGCTTCTACACTTTAATTCCTGGAGCTGAAGCGAGCTGTGACGATGATTCCGAAGATTATCCTAACTATTATTATAATGAGTACGATGAAGGTGAACTGACTGAATTTAAGGCACAGCTGGTTCAGAAGAAAACTCTTGCTGATCGCATAGATTATCTAGGGTTTGCAGAATTTCTTACAATGAATAAAAGCGATGAAGAAGCAGAGGTATATAATAGAGCTTCCGTTAAAGAAGATCTTTTTGAAGCCATAATTGGTGCCGTAGTATTAGATTGCAACTGGGACATGAAAGTGGTTGAACATGTTGTAGAGTATATGCTGGATCCGGAGGTTGAACTCGACAATGACGATGACGGGGCTTTCAACTATATAGGTGCACTGCAAGACTGGGCACTTTCGAAAGAAGGGGAATTACCTTTATATCATGTAGAACCATATAACACTGCCTGGATGTATATGGGAAACTACATAAGAGGTAACTCGAGACCGTTAAATGTTCCGACACCGAAGTATCAGTGCAAGATTAAGTTGCCGGGAATAGATGAGGTTTTCCTGGACTTTGGAGATTCACAAGGCGAGGCTAGAATGCTGACGGCCAAGACTGCATTGGATTATATTGAAAAACATGGATTAGAGTTTTCTATCAGGGATGAGATCGAAGATCCCAATTATGATGACTCTATAAACCAGCTGGAAACACTTGCCAGAAGAGGATATTTTTCAATTCCAAAGTATCAGTTTGAAGAGACTCATGATGAAAACGGCAATCCAATTTGGGATTGTGAATGCAGCATAGAAGAGATAGGAGTAGTTACTCACGGTGAATCTTCGTCTAAGAAAAATGCGAAGAAGCAAGCGGCATTTGATATGCTGACTCACGTTTTGGAGGAGGAATAAGCCATGGCGAAATATGCATTCAATTATGATTCCGGTGAGTATGAGTATATAGAAAGAGACGGCTTTAGTATTGATCGTGGTGAATACGTCTATAACTGGGACGACAGCGAGTATCGTCGCGAGGAAGAAGAGGAAGAGGAACGTCGGCGAGAAGAACGAAGAATGTGGGAGGATGATTGATGGAGAGCAAAGACATAGAAACAATTGATGAACTGTTTCGATGGAGACTCAGCGCAAACGAATGCCAAGCGTTAAAAGTAAATCCCATCAGTGAACTTTCTGTGGAAAAGAAAAACAAAAAGGCTACGGATAAATTGGGCTGGAACGTAGAAACAGATGTACTGTACTCCTTTTTGCTCACATATAAACTTGGATTAGAAATAATTAATGAAACCAGGGTTGCTGAAATAAAGAAAGATATATTACGAGAGAAGGGAATTCCCCGTTTGAACAATAATAGCCCGATGTTTTTATATCGATGCAGCAAGGATCCAGCGTTTACGAAATTAAGCGAATCTGATGAATACAAGGAGTTTATTAGTCTGTATTTTTCATTGGGTAATGTAATTCCTATCTGGCCCGGAGGAAATGAAGCAAGAGGGAAAAAGGGAATATATGATATACCAGAAATTTTCTTTCAAACATACAGATATTGGACGGAAGCTTTGATAACGAAATATCCCAACTCTTGTATGGATAATATCTTAAATGATAGTTTTTTTGTGTATAGGAAGCGTGAAGAGGGTGGTACGCACATAAAAGGATATAAGGCTGCTTTTTCTTCTCTACAGGAACTTCGAAAGCTGATGAAAGATAATAACCAAGCTTATTTTGATTATCTTAAGCACAGAAATGATGTGATAAAGGCAAGGACAAAGAGACTTGAGGAACTTATAGAGAACAAATAAGCGATACTCCCTTTTTACATTTGTGTTGCTCATGATAGAATAATTCAAATCGGAATTTATGGGAGGTAAGATCATGGATATAACCCAAACCTTTTATGATAATATGGCTTCTCAGTATGACAAGCTGTTTTTGGACTGGAATGCTACTACTCAAGAACAGGCCGTTATATTGAATAAAATCTTTAATAATAACGGCTTCAGTACCAGTGCCCATATCCTTGATTGTGCCTGCGGGATCGGAACACAGGCAATCGGTCTGGCGGCTCTCGGTTATCCGGTAACTGCTTCGGATATCAGCGATGGAGAATTAGTCGAAGCCAAAGCACGGGCAGAGAGTCAAGGAGTTTCAATCCGTTTCGAACATGCAGATTTCTGTGCCTTGACTGACACCTTCTCCGAGCAGTTTGACATTGTGATTGCAATGGACAATGCGCTGCCGCACATGCTGACAGGCGAAGCCTTGGAAACGGCTGTCAGAAGTATCACCGGTCAGATCAAACAGGGCGGTATCTTTGTGGCCAGTATCCGAGATTATGATAGCCTTCTGGATAGTAAGCCGCCTTATTCCCCGCCTTATATACATAAGACGGAAAAAGGACAGCGCGTTTCTTTTCAAACGTGGGTTTGGAACGGGGATAATTATCAATTGACGCAGTATATTATCGATGACGAGGAGAATCTGCAGATCGGCAAGTTTGTTTGTGAATACCGGGCTACCCGCAGAGAAGAATTAACGAATCTGCTTTTATCCAGTGGTTGCAGTCAGGTGATTTGGAAATTCCCGGAGGAATCAGGATTCTATCAACCGATTGTAATTGCCAGGAAGTAAAATTCAAGTTTGTAGAGATAATGTGTTAGCGCGTTATATCGGAATACAATGATTGAAGAAAGCGAATGAGCACCATGGGACATAGAACTGAAAATGTAGAATTGACTGTCTTGTGCCTTATACAAGATGGAAACAAAATGCTATTGCAAAACAGGGTTAAAGAGGATTGGAAAGGATATACTCTCCCAGGAGGTCATGTTGAGGCCGGAGAATCATTTGTTGATGCAGTAGTCAGAGTGTTTTTGACCTCATAGTTTAGCATCATGCTGCTCTGGTTGCATGTCTCTGGATT
>CALWLO010000054.1 GCA_944381545.1 uncultured Acetatifactor sp.
CTATAGCCCCCGCAGCAAGAGATCTTCCCGGTATGCGCCCTGCCCTGACATCAAACACACTATGATATGCCAACAGTAGCACTGCAAATAGATATCCCTTCTGTTCCCACATAACAGAAAATTCTCCTTATATTATGGTAATGTACCGCAGCGGCTGCAGGGCTGATATGGTATATTTTCCTGCCATACCATCGCCCGGATGCGCCGCTGCAGGGCAGGGCAGCTCCTGACAGTATGATATCGGTTTCCTTCCTCTGTCAGATAGACGGGATTACTCACAGGCCAGCCCTCGCACCGGCTGCAGGCCCGATATCGCTCCCCATCCCTGTTTCGCAGCATCCAGACGATCTCTGGTAACGCTTCATATATGCTTAACTTCAGATAGGAACAGTCCGCCCGGCTATGCCACACCTTGCCATCCTCCGTTACATACACATAAGTAATCCGTTCTGCTTCTTCTCCCACAGCATAGCCAGTCCAGGCCCGTCCATAATATCTGTTGACCATACGAAAATACGGGAATGGAAAAGCTGTAATCTGCGGGGTCACCTGATAGGTAATGATGATATTGATGGTTTCCTCATCCTCCAGATATTCAGATGCCAGGTAATTCAGCCCATGACGGCCGTATGCCAGCGGAGAACCGTCCAGATAGTCCCTGCCCAGGATCTGCTCCAACCGGTTATCTACATATAAGTAAGATATGACCGGATCAGGAACCCCTCCCTCCTCCTCTGCTTCATCCGCCGCTCCGAACACAGTCAGTTCCCTGCCTGTCTGCCACAACGCAAATGCCAGCCTGCCATGCAGCCGCAGCATCTCCATACAGCTGCCCAGATGGAGAAAAAAGAGCAGTATAAGCGGCACGATCACCGCAGCCTCAACCGTCATACTGCCCCGGGTACAGCAATGCTTTTCCGTCCTTTGAGAGATCAGCAGATATATCTTCTCTATGTATGGCTTTATTTTCTTTTGACATATCAGGGAGTTGTACATGGGAGAAGGCTTGACCTTTTTCTTTGTGTTTCGTTTGTTAGTTGCTTTTATGCATTTTCTTCTGCACATCCATAGAGAAGACATATCTGCTCACCTCCTAATAATTTTTCTGTCTTTTTATCGTAAAGGTATAGCCATATCCAGAACGTATCGACGCTTCCGCTTCCAGTCCATCTATACAGCCATCCATGCGGAAGCAGCTATTTCCGGGAGTTCTGCGGATATCCATCTCCATAATATCCATAAAGCGCATGGACAGGGTATCTGCCGGCTGCAAATACAGCAGGATCCGCAGATAGTCTTCGTAGGATAGTCCTTCCCTTTCTCCCTCCTGGGCTTCCACCTGTGGATTCCAGATATTGGCCAGGGAATAATGCCAGCTTTCATCTGTTTTCAATAAGACAATCCTGCCCCCTGCCAGCAAGGTCTTTATATCGTACAGGCTCTCCAGATAAGCCCAAGTCAGAATCAGCGCCGTCTCAAATACAGGCTGCAGCTCGGGCAATGCAATTACACTGGATAAGGTTGCTGCCAAGGCTTCCACCTCCGCCCTCTTTGGAGCGCAGCCCATGAGATACGCCACATTGGCTGCTTCTCTGATTCCGCATAGCGTATTGATCACCTGATGCAGATTATCCCTGTCACACGCCTTTCCACACAGCAGATATTCTATTTGGTACTGAAGCAGGCTCTCCTCCATCACTGCACCATAGTGTCCGGCATAAGTCAGAAAATATTCCAGCAAAAAAATATGCTCCAACAGCTCCAATGGCTCTTTCTCCGGGTAGTTGCCGCAGTTGATTTCCCCTCTGAAGGCACGGGCGCTGACATAAGCCTCGGGATCGATGGTAGCGGCGGACAGCAGGGATACATCCTCCACCACCCATTTTAAAATGCCCTCCCTGCGCATCCGCCCAGCAGCAGCAGTAGGATCGGGGATCTCAATCTTGATCCATTCTTCCTCTGCAATTTGCTTTTTCATACCGTCATATTGCTGTAGCTGTGCGCTCACCCGATCCATCTGCCCCTCAATATCCTGCTCCAGAAGTCCATATCCCTCCACCTTTTCCATCCAGTCCAGTACTTCTAAAACCGCCTCCATTCCAAGACGGCTTTGCATACACTCTGCCGCCCGGTGCTGAAATACCCGTCCGCCATCATCCGTTGCCAGGGATACCTTCTGCACCTGCACATCCTCAAGCTTTAATCCCAGCAGATCATGGTATAGGAAGGAGAGCTGAACGCAGTCCTCATAGGAAAAATTGCGGGCCAGATACGTCTCCAGATGCTGCTGGGTATTATAATAAGAGGGATAATCTGTCCCATAGGAGGTGTCTACCATTAACAGCCCATACCTGTGCAGCAGTTCCCGGTGATACTCCGCCAGCACGCTGTCCATTCCGATATCCATCACGCATTCTATCTCAAGGGCAATGGTATTTTTTCGAACTCCTTCAATTAATACCAGACACAGGGATATCATGACTGTCAGGGACATCGCCGCATATACAGTCAGGTAACCTGCGGAGCCGCCCGGGTTCCTCCTTTTTTCCTGTGCATCCTCATAATCCCTCATACCTTATTGACCTGTTTCGTGATCTTAGAAAAAATGGACTCCACCAACTCCGTGATCTGGGATTTGAAAATAATGACAATGCCTACGAGAACCACAATAATCAGAATAACCTCCACCGTCCCCATACCGGCATTTTCTTCCTCTACAAAATTCTTCCAATCGATTAGTTTTCCGTCCATCCAGTTTCTTAATTTTTTCCATGTTTTCATCTGTTCTTTCCTTTCTTTTTCCTATTTATTAGGTGTTTGCGAAACTTTCATATCTATTTGTCTTTATATGCCAAAACTTTGAAATGCCGGGATCATAACCAGTACCAGCACAATAGCCATCATCATAACCATGGGCACCAGCAATCTGGTGCCGGCTTCCTCACCCCTTTTTCTGCGCAGATTTAATTCTTCCTGCAGAGCCTTTTTCCCTTCCTCCTTTAATCGGGGCAGGAGCGCAGCATTTCCTTTTTTCAAGTTCTGAATCAGCATGGTACTGAGCCTTGCGCAGTCCTGCAGCCCTGTCCGGGCCGCCCACAGTTCGTAGACCCGGCTCTCCGAGATACCCGACTGCAGCTGATTACAGGCATACAGCATCTCCTCATAGAGCGGCTTCTGCTTTTCCCTCGTCTGCCGTTTTTGGTAGTCCAGCGCAATCTTCTGAAAGGCTCCGCGAATGGTCATACCGGCCCCCAGATACAGGATCAGCTTGTTCAGCGCCACCGGATATGCGGCTTTCATCTCCTCCCTCCGCTTAAGCACCTGCTGATGCAGATCCCTGTCCTGAAGAAGGAACACTGCTGCGGCGGCAGCCACGGTCAAAAATAACACCAGCAGACTGTAATCCTCCCGGATCTCCTTCCAGGTCAGCTGCATCTCTTCTAATTCCGTGGGCATCCGGATCTTGTCCTTTTCCGCATCCGCCTCCTGAGCACGATAATAGGCTTCCCCGGCCTGCCTGACCAGCAGCTCCGTCTCCGTCAGCGGCCGGGGTACGACCAGCAGCTTCAGTTCTTCCTGCCAGGTATAGTCCAGGTAGCGGATCTCGGCCTTCAACATTACCTCTGTCGGCGTTTCCGGACAGGTTATGGCACCGCTGTTGCTCAAGACTTCATAATTGCCGCTTCGCCAGGATACGGCAAAGGGATACCCCTCCAATTCCTCAGTCAGAGTCAGCGGTGCATATACCTGGCGCCAGGAAGGATTTTCCCCAAGCGCCTCCCTGCTCAGCCTTTCCCAGAATATCTCATACAATTCCCGGGTTTCCTGCTCTGTCAGCTGCCGCTCCGGTACCATCACTGTCATACGCCCCAGCTCCCTCCCTTCCAGAAAAGCCTGAAGCTCTACCTGCTTGTCCCCCTTGCCCGGCTGAGGCCGCAGCAATTCCCCCTGGATCGTAAGGCTTCCTCCCGTCTCTGCCTTTACCCGAACCAATACCCCCACCAAAGTTCCCAGCAGCAATACCGCCAACACAAGCTTTATTTTCCGGGTGTAATAGTCCCCCTGCAGAAGTAGTCCCGACTGCCCCGGATGCAGGTTTTCCAGCTCCTTCTGTACCTGCGGGGCATTGAGCAAAGGAGCTTTATGAATACAGCCCTTTTTATACAGATAGACCGACATCCGCATCAGTACCTTTCCTTCTTCTCTCCTGGACAGCCAGGCCAGCGCCGCCAGAGTGATTCCCATGAAGCATCCAATCAGATACATTTTTTCTCCTTTCCATTAACCGCTGTCAAAGGCTTTCTCAAAAATCCGCTCCGACAGGGCATATGCCGCCAGGTATATTCCCAGACATACCGTCATCAGCACCACGCCTGTCAGGTTCCCGTATAGTCTGTCAAAATATCCGGGATTACTGATCTCCACATATCCGGCAATCAGAAACGGCATGGCATTCATGACTCTCTGTTCCAGTTTCCGGGCAGACAACAGTGTCTCCATCTCTTCCTCCACCTCCAGCCTGCGGCTGATGGAGATGCTTGCCCCATCAATCGTCGCCGGGATGCTCCCGCCGCTTCGTTTGGCAATTGCAAACACCTCCGCAAACTCCTGCATTTCCTCCAAGCCGCTGCGCTGCCCCATTTCCTGCAGCAAAAGCTCCAGTGTCACATTATTGCTCAGCCCCTGTCGCAGCAGCTGAAGTTCCCCCTCCATAGCGCTTCCCTCCCCGAACATGCTCCGAATATCCGCTATACTGTCAATAAAGGCATTCTCCACCGCATATCCGGCTCTCATGGATGCAGCCACCGCCTGAATACATTCCTTAAACTGTATCAGCAACTCTTTATTTTCCCTACGTTTTCTGCGAGATCTGCTTCTGCAAAGATACAGCCATCCCACCAAAGCCATGGGCGGCAGCGCCCAGATACTGCGATAAAAGAAAAAAGCAAACAGCCCCGTCACCAATGCGCCGTGTCCCAGACCCTGTATCCATTGCAACCGACTAGAGCAGCAATCCCGCTGCTTTAAGCTTTTGATCACGAAGCAACCCTCCCTTCCTGATCAGCGTCCCTAACACTCTGCCGTCTGCATCCTCTCCCGACTCTTCAAACTGATAGAGTGGATTCAGACAGATATTCTCTCCCACACAGTCCACCACCTCCGTCACCTCCAGTACTTTCCGGCTTCTGTCTCTGAGTCTCCCCAAATGCACTACAATATCAATGCCCGATACAATCTGCTTCCTGATAGCCGGCAAAGGTATGTCCATCCCCATCAATAACATGTTTTCCAGCCTTGACAGCATATCCCTGGCGCTGTTGGCATGGCCGGTGGACATGGAGCCGTCATGTCCCGTATTCAGGCACTGCATCATATCCACCGCCTCCGCCCCCCGAACCTCGCCTACGATCATCCGGTCCGGACGCATACGCAGGCTGGTGCGGATCAGATCCCGCACAGAAATCTCCCTGCAGCCCTCCACATTGCTGTTGCGGGTCTCCATCCTCACGAGATTACGCAGTCCCTGAAGCTGCAGCTCTGCACTGTCCTCTATGGTGATTACCCGCTCCGCAGAAGGAATATATCCTGACAATACATTCAGAAATGTGGTCTTTCCGCTGCCCGTGCCGCCGCTGATAAAAATATTATATCCGGCCTGTACCAGCTGCTGCAGAAGCTCTGCTGCCTCCTGGGAAATCGACTCCCAGCGGATCAGTTCCTCCATGGTAATGGGGGTATCGGGAAAACGGCGAATGGTAACGATAGGGCCATTTAAGGCAATGGGATTCATCACGATATTCACCCTGGCGCCATTGGACAATCTGGCATCCACGATGGGCGATGCTTCATTAACCACTCTGTTGCAGCCCGCTACGATCTGCTGAATCACATCCTGGAGCTTTTCCTCCGATTCAAAACGCATGTCCAGCTCCGTAAGCTGTCCGCCACGTTCAATAAAGATACTGTCCGGCCCGTTAATCATGATTTCCGTAATGCCCGGGTCATCGATCAGATTCTGCAGGATATCCAAGCGTCTCAGGGAGAAAAACAGTTCCATCCGCAGGTGATGGCTCTCTCCTACCGGCAGCTGGCGCAGAACCTGTTCATCCAGCATTACCCCGTCAATGATTTCCAGAACCTCCTCGTCCGGCTGCTCCCTGCTGTAATCCAGCCGCTCCAGCACTCTGCGGCGCAGCTCCTGCTTCAGTTCGCCATAGTCTTTCACCATTCACTCTTTCCTTTCTCCTGCTGCAATGCCTGTCCCTGCTCCTCCTCAATCAGCTTTCTGACATGATCCGCCAGATCTCCCCGGGTATACTGTTCGATATGTTCCGGCAGATGGCGGAATAAGGGAAGCTGTTGTTTTCTGGTTTTCTCCTTCACATCCTCATATTCATATAGCGCCAGAATCTGTTCATACTGATCGATCTTACATCTGGCGATCCTGTCTTCCTTAACCAGCGTATACACCCTGCAGCACTTTCTCAGAAGCTCCATCAGTCCCTGCATTCTTTCGGACAGATCCAGAATGATATAGTCATATTCTCCGCTCTCCTGAATCTTCCCTATCAGTTGCTGCCACTCCATTGCGGTAATATAAATCAGGTTCTGACCCATATATGCCGGCGCCACATAATCCAGCTTCCCCTTTTTCTGAATCAGAAGCCTCATCCGCAGTACAAACTTTCCCTCATCCGCTTTCATATAATAGAGAAGTGTGGAAAGATCCTTGCCTTTCTCTCCCGGCAGCAGCTCAGGTATCCCTGCATGGTGCTCAAAATTCAGATACAGCGTCCGGTATTTTTCTGCAAGAAGCTGTCCATAGGTCAAGGCAAAAGTGGTCTGCAGACACCTTCTGACCGGAGAATACATGCCGATAATCCTTGTCCCGACAGCAGAATCCAGCCGGGGATAGAAGCTCTCCTCCTTTTCCATATAGATCTCCAGCAGCTGTTTTAGCACCTCCTCTGCCGGCTGGTACTTGTTTACATTTTTCAGAGAAGGCCATCTGACCATGCCGCTTTCATTCAGCAGCACTGTGTCCTTCGCTTCCACCGGCAGCTCCGGAGCATATACGGACTCTGCTACCAGCAGCAGATCAATCCTTTCGTCTGCTTCCGACTCTGCAAGCTCCCGTATCCCGGTGTATACCTTCACTTCCCAGGGAAATCCCTTATTGCGCTGCAGATAAGCGGACAGCTGCCCTGCATAATCCGCCTCCGGATCGCAAAGCGCTAATATTCTATGTTCCAATTACTCCTCTCCTTTCCCATTGGTCTAACACATCGTTCATAACTGCAGCAAGCAAATCCTCTGTAACCTACCCTACCGATCAAATTACGTGCTTGTCATGGTAAATTTTGTGAATTACAAATAATCATTGAAAATCAGATGATAAGAGACTTGAGTTGTCCCTTGTTGAAATGCATTATATCCGGTATTTTCCAAAATGTAAATAGCAAAGTTGAAGAAAAATAATTTTTGTCAGATTTTCACAACAAATACAAAATCTGAAGACCATAAAGCGCAGTAAGCCCCGGAAATCCCAGCACTGTGCATGTCAAAACCGTGGCCGGATTGATACCCACCAGCACCGGATACCCCTGTCCTGTCATCACCAGATTAATAAAATAAATGCCTACCGTTCCTGCCACGCCCCGCAGGAGAAAATTTAACAGCCACTCCCGCTTTTTTCTCCAAGCAACAATCAGCAGCAGGACGGCACAAACACCCAGCATCAGTAAAATTCCCTGCCCCCTCATTTGCCTGCCTCCTCATTCCTTTTTATCATCATATGATACCCCTGAAAAAATAGACCTGAAAAATGCAACAGCTGGAATAATATGCAAATTCCGCGGCTATACTTATACCAACCAAATATTGTCAGCAAAATGGAGAAATTATGAAAACATTCTATCATCAAAGCTATACTGCAGCCAATAACATGGATATACAGGTTTCCCGCCCTTCCCTGCGCGAGGACATGAAAAAAACCCGCATTGCGCTGGAAATCGCATATGCGGGCTTTGATAACGCTGTCGATCCGGACATGATCGACTGCTATATTTATGAAATCAATGCGCTATTGAAAAGATACAAGCACCTGTCGGCTCTCTCTGCCGAAGAGTATGCCGCACAGGACAATGCTGCTCCCACCAGCCGGCTGCGGCTGTTATACGAGCATTCCCCGATTCATGCCCTGGTCAGCCATGTTCTCAGTTAAGGTATTTTTCCCATAGGTCAGACCGGCATATACCGTCTGCGCATTCTGCATTACCGGAGCAGCTGTGTTCTGTCCCGCAAGCTGTCTGTAGGCATCCCGCAGCGGTATTATGACTTTGGAAATCTCCTGCAAAATCTCACGACGGCTATGTACCTGTGCCTGAGCCAGCCTGCGGATGCAGAACAGATAAAGCTGGCGCAGAGCCCCCGCCGGTTCATATTCCATATGAAGGGATCGAAGCAGCTCACAGATACATGCCCGGGCGCTGCAGACAGCCGCCTGATATTCGGTAATATCGTCCTTCTGCGCTTCTTCTGCAGCGTCCGAAAGATATTGCAAAACCATATCATATAAGATTACGATCATCTCCGTGGCATTAGCCTGTGTGATTCGGAATGTAAACTGTCTCTTGGCCTCAGTGGTCATAGGCATCTGTACCTCCTTATTTTCCCGTTGGTTTACTGCAGCAGCTGCAGTACCTGGGAGGGACGCTCGTTTGCCTGCGCCAGCATGGAGGTTCCTGCCTGAGTCAGCACCTGGTTGGTGGCATACTGCGTCATCTCCTCCGCCATATCCACATCCATGATCCGGGAATAAGCGGCTGTCATATTCTCACTGGATACATCCAGACTGTTTACGGTGGATTCCAGACGATTCTGATATGCTCCCAGCTTGCCTCTGACTCTGGAGACAAAGCCGATAGCGCCATCCATCCGGTTCATGGCATCCTCCGCCCCCTCCTTGGTGCTCACATCAATCCGGTCAATTCCCATATTCCGCAGGGAAATAGCAGGGATCTCCACAGCCAGGATCTGTCCCTCATTAGCGCCGATCTGCAGCCGCATAGGGCCCACATCGCTGACTTCCACTTTCAGGTCTGTCACTACACCCGCATCCGCACCGATTACATCCAGCTTCAATTCAAAACCATTGCTTCCTTTAATCGTCACAAAGCCATCCTCTGACACGATCTCATCCACGCCGTTCGGAAATCCATCTCCCAGCGTCACATCTTTCACCAGCTTGCCGCCGGTAGGATTGCCCTCCGCATCCAGTTCGTCCTCTATGGTAAGGGAATCTATGGTGTAGGTCCCGGCAGGAGTCTCGCTGCTGAACGTATTCACCTTTATCTGATCATCATTTGTATATCCCTTTACGTCAAAGCTGCCGTCCAGCAGATTCTGTCCGTTAAACTGGATGGTCTCTGACACGCGCTCGATCTCTTCCTTCAGCTGGGCGACCTCTTCCTGGATGATCTCTCTGTCCTCATCAGTAGCCGTGCCGTTAGCCGCCTTCACGGACAGCTCGTTGATACGCTGCAGCATGGCGCTGATCTCGGACATTGCTCCGTCCGCCGTCTCGATAATCGAGATACCGTCACTGGAGTTCTGGTTCGCCACCCCCAGGCCCTCGATCTGGGCATTCATCCGCTTGGCCATAGCCAGGCCTGCCGGATTATCCTTGGCATGATTGATCTTCAGCCCGGAAGAAAGTCTCTCCAGGGACACGGACAGCGCATTGTCATTATTTGCCAATGCATTGTTAGAAAGCATCGCTGATACATTGTAATTAATTCTCATGTGAATCCTCCCATCCTGTTGCTTCCATCGGATTCCCTTCCATCTGTTTTTCCACATCCCGAACGGTCTGCAGGAATGCCTTGGCTGTGGCATACAGGCTGCTCTGCTGAGCAGCTTCCTCCATCCCGTCTCTGTCCCAGGACATGGCCGTCTTCCCTGACGCACTATATACATATTCTACCCGGCCAAGCTGCAGCTCCCCGGCCAGATAACTATCAAATATATCGGCCGAGCGGCGCAAATTCATAACCGCTTCCTCCTGATTTCCGGCAAAATAACCGTTTACCACTCCGTCTTTTACTTGAAACTCTCCCCTAAGACTGCCCATACAGCTGCTGGTCAGCTCTATGCGCACCAGTCCCTTTTCCTGCTCGCCATGGCAAAGCTGCAGGTGAATCGCTGCCGTCTCTGAGCCCAATTCCATCGGAAAATAGTATTCCTCCGAGCCCGACAGGCTTCCCATCAAATGCAGCTGCTTTGCTAAAAGCTGCATTGAACGCACATCCACCAGACTGTCCGTCTTCTCCAGAATCTCCTGGTGAAGCTCCTCCTCCCGCTCTTCCACAGCCTCCTGATAGAGCTCCCTGAAAGCACCCGGTCTTTGCAGCTGCTCCCACAGCATTGCCGGCTTACCCCGGCGCCGCCCCCCTGCGTTCCAGCGGTTTATGATTTCCCGGATCTCCGACTCCATTCCCTGGGCTGCCAGCACATTTGTCACTGTCGGGACTTCTCCTGCACGTTCCAGCTGCCTGCAGACCTCCTGGGAAGCCCCGGCCGCCCGTTCATATTCCTGCCGCAGCTGCCTGCTTTCTTCCACTGCTTTCCCGGCATCTGCTTCCACCGCTTCGCTCAGTACCTGATTCCACTCCCGCAGATATCCCAGCCGGATTTGTTCGTCAATCCTGACACCTGCATTCTCCAGGCGGCTGAGGCTTCCCACCGCATCGTCCACCCGTGTATCCATATGTCCGGCCCGGCGGCTTCTGACCGCTGACAGCAGTGTGGAAAAATTCAGCTCCGCTCCCATATTGACCACAGCGCCAACGGCTGCACTGTCGCTTTTTTCAATCTGGCGCAGGAGCCGGTAACAGCCGATGAATGCACTTTTTTCCTCTGGGGTAATATCCCCCTTCTTCTCCAGCTTATACAGAAAACGGCTGTACCGCTCTGTCTCCTGCTCCGGCTCCCGGCCCTTTCTTGCAAAATATGCCTGCAGCTGGGGCAAGCTCTGCTCCAACGGGTTCACACCGTCACGGATCATCTGCAACACCGCTGCCGGTGTCATCCGTCTGGCAACCTCTTCCACCGCCGTATATGCCGCCTTGATCTCCTCCAAACGCTCCGGCGTAATCTCCATCTGATTATAGCCCAGAATACGCACCGCCCGGCGATTCTCCTGAGTCAGCTCATATCCCATATCCTGCAGGATCGCATCCACATTGGCAAAAGCTTTGCGGATACTGTCCCCCATATCCGCCCGGGGAGAGGTCCAGAGCGCTTCATAGCGCTGCCCTGCCCTCGCATATTCCGCCTGCAGCGTCTTACCCATGCGGTGAAACTCTGCCAGCGTTCCCTCCCCCGTTTTTGCTTCCTGCAGCCTCTCCTGCCACAGCCCCACAGTACCCAGGGGCAATCCGGGAAGTTCCCCCGCCACCTTCCAGGAGGCTTCCAAATTCCGGTAACGATCCAATGCTTCCCCGTCTGTAATCTCTTTTTCCGGGAAGAATCCGCGCGCCAGTTCCTGCTGAGCCTGCTTCAACGCCTCTATCGTCTCCTCAATAGGCTGTGTATCAATGGAAAATCCGCTTTCCAGCAGCCGTACGTTCGTCTCCACCGTCATGCGCAGACGGATCTCCTCCAACAGCCTGTGATCGGAAATCCGCATCCCGGCATCCTCGCTCTGATAATATACCGCCAGCTCCCGGGCTTTCTGCCGGATGGATCTGGGATCTGCCAGATTGCCTTCCATGGGATCCTTTCCATCTGCAATCGCTGCGGCGGCAGCCCGCACTACCCGGTCTTCCTCCAAGGGAAAGGACACACTCCGGAGCTCCATGGTTATCCTTAAGCTGTCAGAATCCACTTCAATCCCATTTCGAATCAGCCAAAAAGCCGCCTCCCGTTCCTGATCTGTACCGCTGCATCCAAGAGAAGCGAGCAGTCTGTCCATTTCCTCCCGGCTGACCGTCTCCCCATTCTCCAGGGTTCCCCCGGCAGATGCCTTTCCATCGGAGAACTGCGCAATATTCCTGGTCACATAGCCCCGAATCCCTGCGTCAAAATATTCTGCCTGCTGCTCCTGCCCCATGGCAGAGCCACTGGCCTCCGCCAGATAATAGCCTTTTACCGTAGCCTCCAAACCGCTGCGGATCATATAATAGCAATCCCCTTCATCCGGGAGCTCCAGACCTTCTGCCAGCTCCAAAGCCTGCAGGGTCTTTTCCACATTTTCGGAAGAAAGAGGAATATCCGCCGCCGCAAAGCTCTCCTGTAATGTCCTGGCCAGGCCCGGATCACCCACTGCCGCAGTCAATGTCTCCAGATCTAACGTATCAGTATAGCCCGCAATATGGCAACCGGCTTTTACCAGTTCAGCCTTGATCTTATCCAGTATGGTTACCGCATCCCGGGGATCCATTTGACGGGGATCATAGCCCTCCTCACACATTTGCGCATAGTCCGCATCCGACATGGTAT